>DATGIY010000218.1:0-8975 GCA_035295475.1 Terriglobales bacterium | reverse complement strand
CAGGAGCCGCCGAAGCCGGTTTGCCAGGACCAGTCGGTAAAGATGAAAGGAATGATGAGCAGGTGCGGCAGGGGCAGCCACACCGTGCCCAGCTGTTTCAGGCCAGGAGTGCGGGAATCAAAAACGCGGCGCGCAATATTGATATGCGCGACAGCGTCGCCATAGAGCAGAACCTGGTTGTGGCGGAAATACCAGATGAAGGCGATGACGGAAGCGAAGCCGGCAAGATAGCCGACGAGGATGATGGTGCGCAAGCGCGGGTCGGGCGCGGAGGCGAGGGTGCGCCGGGCGGCGGTCATTCGAGGTGGGTAAGCTCGCGGAAAATCTGGAAGCGGGCGTCAATCTCTTCCCGCGTGAGGTTCTGCAGACGCTCGGTACCGAAGCGCTCGACGGCAAAGGAACCCATGACGCTGCCGTAGAACATGGCGCGCTTGAGGGTTTCGCGATTGAGCTCACCCTGGGAGGCGATGTAGCCCATGAAGCCGCCGGCGAAAGAATCGCCGGCACCGGTGGGGTCCTGCACTTCTTCGATGGGCAAAGCGGGGGCGCGGAAGGGATGATGGCCGATGCCGAAGGCGCCTTCGCGGAAGAAGATGGTAGCGCCGTACTCGCCATGTTTCATGACCAGCGCCTTGGGCCCCATGGCGAGAACCTTTTGAGCGGCGCGGGGAAGATTGGTTTCGCCGGCCAGAGACTTGGCTTCCGCATCATTGATGATGAGAACGTCCATGAGCTTCAGGGTGTCGAGCAGGGCGGCGTGAGTGTTATTGATCCAGTAATTCATGGTATCGCCGCCCACCAGCCGAGCGCCGTTCATCTGGCGGCGAACATTGGCCTGCAGGGTGGGATCGATATTGCCGAGGAAGAGGAATTCGGAATCGCGATAATTGCGGGGCAGGTCGGGATTGAAGTCCGCGAAAACATTGAGCTCGGTGGCGCGCGTCTTGGCTTCATTGACGTTAGCGCCGTATTCGCCCGACCAGAAGAAGGTCTTGCCCGAAGTACGCTGCACCCCGGAAACATCAACGCCGTGGCTGCGGAGGACGTTGACGTGCTCGGCGGTGAAATCGTCGCCGACCACGCCGACGACGCGAACCTCGGTGAAATAGCTGGCGGCCAACCCGAAGTACGTGGCAGTACCGCCCAGCATGCGGTCTTTGGTGCCGTAACGGCTGGTAACCGTGTCGAAAGCGATGGACCCTACCGCAACAATACTCATCAGGCACTGGCTCCGTGGTCGAGATATTTACCGAGCAGCAGTTCAAGTTTTTCGCGGGTAGCGGGAGGAATTTTATCGCGCTCGGTGAGAATGGCGTGGCGCAAGGCAGCGCCACATTTACAGGACCGCCTGGCGGGAGTGGCGGCCACGGCTTCACGAATCATTTTGCAGGCGTTTTCCGCGTTCTTCAGGAGGACGGAGACCACCTGGTCCACAGTAACGGAATCGTGCTGCGGGTGCCAGCAGTCGTAGTCGGTGACCATAGCGGCGGTGACATAGCAGATCTCGGCTTCCCGGGCGAGGCGCGCTTCCTGCAGGTTGGTCATGCCGATCACATCCATTCCCCAGGTGCGGTAAACGTTGGATTCCGCCCGCGTAGAGAACTGCGGACCCTCCATGCAAAGGTAGGTGCCGCCGCGTTTGCCCACAACACCGGCTTTGCGGCAGGCAGATTCCAACACACCCGACATTTCAGGGCAAACTGGATCGGCCAGAGCCACGTGGGCGACAACACCTTCCCCAAAGAAGGTGTCCACGCGGTGGCGCGTGCGGTCAAAAAACTGGTCAGGAATGACGAACTCGGTTGGCTTGTGTTCTTCCTTGAGAGACCCAACCGCCGAAACCGAGATGATGCGCTGCACGCCGAGTTGGCGGAAACCATAGATGTTGGCGCGGAAGTTGAGTTCGGTGGGCAGAATGCGATGGCCGCGGCCGTGGCGGGCGAGGAAAGCCACGCGCTTGCCTTCCAGAGTGCCGGCAACGTACGCGTCGGAGGGATCCCCGAAAGGAGTGGTCAGGCGGACCTCACGGGTATCCGTGAGTCCGGGCATAGCGTAGAGACCGCTGCCGCCGATGATGCCAATCTGGGCTTCTGCCAATTCTCCTCCTACAGAAGCAGGCAAACTGCGGATTATAAATTATGCCCCCGCCGGTACCCGGAAGAGAGCTGGCGGGAAACATGGCAAGCTGCGACACAGGGCTAGTTCGCCGCCGTAAGCATCTGAAGCGAGGCAGGTTGTCGCCCGGTTTGTTGAAGCCTGTTTCAGCTCTGGCGCGGGCTGCCTGGGAGAGGGACTAGCAGCCCACCCGCAGGTCAGCCGATTCATCCTACTGAGCGTCCCAACTTTCGCCCGGCACTCCAGGGAGGGCTGTTCCCGCCCGGCGCCCGGTGACAAGGCGACGTGCGCGGAGGCAAGGAACGGGACAAGGAATGGATTGGAGGAACAAGGACCCCATGAAACGGATTTTAGGATTGTTTGTGATCCTGGCGATGATCGCGGTGGTACCGGCGCTATATGCGCAGGAAGAGCGCGGCGAGGTGGGAGTGTATGGTGACTTCACGCGGTTGACACCCGCTGGGAACACCAATTTCACCGGCCTGGGCGGACGCGCGGCGTTCAACGTCAACAACCATCTGCAGTTTGAAGGCAGCATTGGCTACGATTTCGCCCGCAACTTCACGAGTACCTCGAGCAACGGGCTCAGCACCTCCTTTGGTACCTCGAGACTGCGACTGCTGAACGGACTTTTTGGACCGAAGATTCAGACCGGAGTGGGCCCGGTGACGGCGTACGTGGTGCTCAAAGGCGGGTTCCTCAATTTCGGAGTCTCGCGCAGCGGGGCGACCACGGGCTTTGTCAACTCGTTCGGGAACGTTCTTAACGGAGATACGAACGGCGTGTTCTATCCGGGCGCGGGGGTGGAGTTCTTCATCGGCCACGTGTTCGGACTGCGGGCCGAAGCGGGCGACATGATGTACTTCGACAATGGAGCCAATCACAACCTAAACGTGACATTCGGCCCCACGTTCCGCTTCTAGCGCTCTCTAAGGAGCAGAATTTGGCGTAAGGGTTGAAAAGGCGCCTCCGTCGGAGGCGCCAAATTTTTTCCTCAGCTTTTCCGTCTACGGAAGCGGCAGTCGCGTGCTACCATCGCCCCCCAGCGGGGCTTCCCCCCTCCGCTGGTTGGGCGCATGGGCAACTTCCTTTCAGCCTGGCAATTCCCCTGGGTTTCGCGGCGCCGCCTGGCGCTGCTGGTTACCGCCGCTCTGATCGCCTGGGTGCCGGCAGCCAGAGCGCAAGTGGACGATGCAGTCCACATCGAGCCGCAAAAGGGCGTGGGCTCGAGCGCAAGCGGCGGGGAAAGCGATCCGTCGCTCACCGTGCACAGCAAGCCTTTTCGCGCGGATGTGGACCTGGTGCTGGTACCCGTGACCGTAACCGACAGCCTGAACCGGCCGGTTATGGGACTCACCAAAGACGAGTTCTCACTGTATGAGGACGGCAGCCGGGAAAAGATCCGGTCTTTCTGGAGCGACGATTCGCCGATTTCCGTAGGCGTGATCCTAGACCTGAGCAAGAGCATGACCAACAAGCTGGACGTGGCGCGGGAGGCTCTGGGCAAGTTTTTTGCGCTGGGCAATCCGGAGGACGACTATTTTGTGATTACCTTCGCCGACCGGCCCAGGCTGCTGGCGGACGCCAGCCGATCCATCGGCTACATCCAGGGTCAGCTGGCGGGGGCGAAGGCGGGAGGGCACACCGCGCTGCTGGATGCCATCTACCTGGGCGAAACCCAGCTGCAGCACGCGCGCTACCGGCGGCGGGCGCTGCTGATCATTTCCGATGGCGGCGACAATCGCAGCCGCTTCACAGCCAGCGAACTGAAGAGCATGGTGGAGGAGGAGGATGCGACCATTTATGCCATCGGGCTCTTCGACCGGGTGTTCAAGACGCCGGAGGAGTGGGCAGGCAAGCACCTGCTGACGCAGATCACGGAAGCCACGGGCGGGCGGACGATCACGCTGGGAAATGCCAAGAATCTGCCGCGGGCGGCAGAAGAGATCAGCCTGGAGATGCGCAATCAGTACGTGCTGGGCTACCGGCCGAGCAATCCGGCGCGCAATGGGAAGTGGAGAAAGATCAAAGTTAAGGTCGCTCCACCGGCCCACACGGCGCAGCTGCAGGTGTACGCGAAGAGCGGATACAAGGCGCCGGTGGAGTAACTGGCTACAGTTCTTTGTTTGATCCGCAGCGAAAAAATCAGGATTCGTACATCCATTTGCCGCCGACCATGGTGCGCTCCACTGGGATGCTGATAAGTGACGCCGGATCGGCGCGCAAAGGATCGCGGCCGAGCACGATCAGGTCGGCGAGTTTGCCGGGCGAGATGGTGCCCTTGATGTTCTCCTCGAAAGAGGCGTAGGCGCCATTGATAGTGCCGCAGCGGATGGCTTGCTCCACGCTGATGCGCTGATTTGCGCCCCACGTTTTTCCTCTCATGTCGGTGCGCGTGACCTGGGACTGCAACCACATCATGGGATCGGAGGGACTGGCGGTGTAATCGGAGGAGTCGGTGGGCCGCAGGCCGGCATCGAGGAAGGCGCGCATGGGGAACATATGTTTGAGGCGCTCCTCGCCGTAGAAGTGCATCACGTCGCCATGAAAGTAGACGTAGCAGGAGAAAGGCGCGGGGATGGCGTTCAGCGCCTTCATGCGTTGAATTAGAGAAGGGTTGAGCAGGGTGCAGTGCTCGATGCGGTAGCGCGGATCGCGGCGCGGCAACTCGCGTTGCACTTGTTCGTAGACGCCCAGAACCTCATCAATGGCCAGGTCGCCATTGGCGTGCGTGCCGAGCTGCCAGCCGGCGGCATGGGCCTTGCGTGAATTTTCATAGAGCTCTTCCCTGCTGCCTACCTGCAGCCCGCGGTAGTTGCCCATGCCAATGTAAGGCTGCGATAGCCAGGCGGTACGCTCCGAGATAGAGCCGTCGGCGTATTGCTTAATGGCACCGAGGCGGACCCATTCATCGCCAAACCCGGTGTGCATGCCGGCGGCGATCATTTTGTCCAGGGCGCGGACAGTTATGTGGGAGTAGATGCGCAGGCGCAGTTCGCCGGCGGCGCGAGCATCCTGATAGCCTTGCAGGTCTTCGGGCGTGGCATCGGCGTCGCAGGCAGAGGTCACGCCTTTGCGAGTCATCATCTGGCTGATGAGCTTGGCGCCGGCGCGATAGTCGTCGCGGCTAGGTTGATAGGCTATTAGCTTTTCGAATGCGGCAGTGGCGCGGTCGCCGACGTGACCGGTCAAATGCCCGGCGCTGTCGTGCTCGAAGCGGCCGCCGGGCGGGTCGGGTGTCTTATCATCCACGCCCGCCAGCTTAAGGGCCAGCGAGTTGACAAAAATGGTGTGGCCGCCACGATGTCGCACCAGCACGGGATGATCGGGAACCGCGGCGTCCAGGTCCTGGCGGGAGAGAGGGCGCGGCGTTTTGCCATCGTCATACAGGAAACCCAGGACCCACTGACCGGCGGGAGTTTTGCCGGCGCGCTGGCGAAGAGCTGCCTGGATGGCTGGAATGGAATCCTTGTCGCAGGCCACCATACGCAGGTGCTCAACTCCGGACTCAACCGGGTGAGAGTGGGCATCATTGAAGCCGGGGAGCACGGTTTTGCCGCCCAGGTCAATCTTGCGGCTGCGCCCAGTTGCGAGGTGGAGGACATCATCATTGGAACCCACGGCAAGAAAGCGGCCGCCGGAGATGGCTACGGCTTGGGCGCGCGACAGCAGCGGGTCCACCGTCCAGATGTTGCCGTTGTACAGGATAAGTTCTGGTTCGGTGCGCTCCAGCGGTAGCAAGGCGAAGGCACCCAGGCCGAGAATGAAATTGCGGCGTGTGGTCATGGGAGTTCGCCAGCAATGTACGTTGCGCTGCCGGCAACGTCAACAATTCAAGTTGGGCGAGGGCGCCCGCACAAGCTTCGAGTGTGCGCGAGATGCTGCGGCGCTGAAGCGCCTCAGCATGACGCCGGTGTGGTGTCTAGTGCAACGCTGATGGCGGCAACGGTTCGGGCTCGGCGTTGCCGTCGGCGCGGGGGTCGGAGGCGCCGTACTTCAGTCCGGTCTTGCTGTTGTAGAGCACGGCCTGACCGCGTCCCATGGCGGAGGCGTAATCGCCGAGGACGACCAGGTTGTGACCTTTCTGGCGCAAGGCCTGCAGTACTTCCGGCTTGACCCGTGACTCGATAGGCACAGTGCAGTCCACCTGACTGCCGTGCACGGTAAAGCGCGGTGCCGACACGGCCGCCTGGATGTTCATGCCGTAATCCACGACGTTAGAAACGAACTGGGCGTGGGCCACCGGCTGGTTGGCGCCACCCATGATACCGAAGCCGATGTGCACGTCGCCCCGCTGCATGAAGGCGGGAATGATGGTGTGGAAGGGGCGCTTGCGGGGAGCGAGCGCGTCCGGGTGCTGGGGATCGAGGCGGAAGAGAGCGCCGCGATCCTGCAGGAAGAAGCCCATGCCTTCGACGGCGATGCCGGAGCCGAAGTAATCGTAGTTGCTCTGGATGAGGGAGACGATGTTGCCGTCCTTATCGACGGCGGAAAGATAGGTGGTGTCGCTGGAAGGCGCGCCGGCCTGGACATTGCAATTAGCCTTGTCGGGATTGATGAGCTTGGCGCGCTCGGCGGCGTACTGCTTAGAGATCAGGCCGTGCACGGGAATTTTGGCGAAGCGCGGGTCGCCGTTGTAGCGGTAGAGGTCAGAGTAGGCGAGCTTCATGGCCTCAATCTTCTTATGAAGTTCGACCACGCCCTGGGGGCCGGCGGGATCGGGTTGGAAGTTGGACATGATGTTGAGCATTTCCAGAGCGGCCATGCCCTGGCCGTTGGGCGGGAGCTCGTAAACCTGCCAGCCACGATAGTCAATGGAGATGGGATCGACCCACTCGGCCTTGAATTGCGCGAGGTCGTCGGCTTGCATGGTGCCGCCGGCATCGGCCGAGGTCTTGAGGATAGCCTTGGCGATCTCACCGCGATAGAAAGCGCTGGCGCCCTGATCGGCGATCAAGCGCAGGGCCTGGGCCACATCGGGGTTGCTGAACATCTGGCCGACTTCCGGCGCTTTGCCGTTGGGCAGGAAGACGCGGCGGGCTTCGTCGTTTTGAAACCCAGTCGCGCCGCGCTCCCAGTAGCCGTGTACCAGTTCCGCGACCGGGTAGCCGTGCTCGGCATAGTAAATCGCAGGTCCGAAGAGATCTTTCCAGGGCAGGCGGCCGAAGCGCTGATGGGCTTCGTTCCAGCCTTCCACCGCGCCGGGCACGGTCACGCTGTTGATGCCGTGCTGGGGCATGGTAATAATGCCATGCTGCTTCAGATAATCGATGGAAAGGCCGCGCGGCGCCCAACCGCTGGAGTTCAGGCCGTAGAGTTTGCCGGTTTTGGCGTCCCAGTAAATGAGGAAGAGGTCGCCGCCGATGCCGTTCATCATGGGCTCGGTGACGCCGAGCACGGCGTTAGCGGCGATGGCTGCGTCGATGGCGGAGCCGCCGCGGGCGAGGATTTGAGCGCCGGCCTGCGAGGCCAGGTACTGGCTGGTAGCCACGATGCCGCGGTCGGTGATGACCATGGAGCGGCCATACGAACGATCCTGAGCGACGCCTTCAAATGCCATAGCCAGTACCAGCGCAAGAAGAAAGATGCAACGCAACATTGTGCCTCGCGGGGATGGGAAGATGGAAGCCTGCGAATGTACACCCGAGAAGGCGGTGGGGACAACTACGGCGACTTCCCCGAGGACGCGACGTTCGCGGCGGGGCGCCCCGTCACAAAGTTCGTGTTAGCATTTCGCGGTTATGAGAAAGACAGTGCTTGCGCTGTTGGCGACATTGGCGTTGTGCAGCGCATTGGTAGCGGCCAGCGGACCTGCCCCTGATTTCAAGCTGGAAAGGGTGGGCGAAGGAGTGTGGGCGGCGATCGGCACGGATGGCGGCAAAGCCGGCGCCAACGCCGGGTTCGTGGTGGGGGAGGACGGAGTAGCAGTCATCGACACGTTCGCGGATCCGGAGGCGGCGAAGGAACTGCTGGCCGAGATTCGCAAGCTTACGCCGCTGCCCATCCGCTTCGTGGTGAATACGCATTACCATTTGGATCACGTGAACGGCAATGATGTGTTTGCCGCAGCGGGCGCGACCATTCTGGCGCAGCGCAATGTTCGCGACTGGGAGCGCACCGAGAACCTGAAGTGGTGGGGCGACAAGATCAAGCCGGAAGTGAAGGCGCGGGTGGAATCCCTGAAACTGCCGGACGTGGTTTACGACCAGGGTGTGGACCTGTACCTGGATTCGCGAAAACTGGAGGTGCGCTCTTATCCCGGGCACACGGGCGGGGATTCGATTGTCTATGTTCACGACGCCGGAGTGTTGTTCTGCGGCGACCTGTTCTGGAATCACCACATCCCGAACCTGACCGATGCCACTACGGGCGTGTGGACCAAGACTTTGAATGCGCTGGTGGGGTCCGGCGCCGGCAAATTCGTGCCCGGGCATGGCGAACCGGGAACGTCTTTGGACGTAAGGGCACTCCAGCAATACCTGGAGGATTTGCGGGCGGCGGTAGGACTGGCCCGGGCGGCGGGCAAGAGCGGCGATGCTCTGGTGGAAGCGGTATTGCCGGAACTGCAGACAAAATATGGAAGCTGGGGATTTTTCAAGGAGTTCGCCAAGGCCAACATCAAGCAGACGGGAGAAGAACTGGCGGGCAGCAAGCGCGTTCCGCACCCGGCGGGAAGCGCAGCCTCAGCGAAACCGAGCGCGCCCTACTTGCCGCTGCGAGTCCAAGTGGGAGAGAAGGCGCCGGACTTCACTTTGCCATCGGCGGACGGCCAACTCGTGAAGCTTTCGTCGCTGGAGGGGCAAAACGTGCTGCTCGACTTCTACGAAGGCTTCTGGTGACCGTACTGCATGATGGAACTC
>DATGIY010000217.1:0-3145 GCA_035295475.1 Terriglobales bacterium | reverse complement strand
TCCCGCGCGCATAGCCTCCACGATGACGTGCCGCTTGGTCATGTCGCCGCAGGCAAAGATGGAAATCTGTGGCAGTTCCGCGCGCAATCGCTCAATGGCGGCGACCGAAGGACTGGGATTCCGCGGGGCAATATCGACCAGAAGCACCTGCGGTTTCAATTCGCGGACCTTTTGGATAAAGAACTCGAGATTGGTGAGCGATTCCTTCAGAATCGCGCGCCCAGCCGTGGTGGCGTCCACCAAGGTCTGCAGGAGGTCCAGTTGTTCGCTTTCCGAAGCCAGAATTCCGACAGTGACCAAGGGCATAAGAGTGGCGGCAGACTAAGCCCCTTACCATCGTAGGGGTGGCGGCGCGCCGGTACCAAGTGACGGAAGTACAGCCCCCGGAGGGCTGTGCCCGGCCGGTCAGTGGACGGTGGTGGGAATATCGAGCTCCTCGATCAGGCGATGGATGGAGGAACGGGCAATCTTAAGAAAACGGGCAGCCTGGACCTTGTTATTGCCGCATTCCGCCAGAGTGCGCAAGATCAAGCGGCGCTTGAAGCTACGCACCTCTTCATCGAAGGAGGAGCCGGCCTCCTGCTCCGGCCAGGCGGCAAACTGGGAGGGCAAATGCTCGATGCAGATTTCGGGGCCATCACAGACAACGACGGCGCGTTCGATCACGTTCTGGAGTTCGCGTACGTTTCCGGGCCAGTCGTACTCTTCCAAAGCGCATAGCGCAGCCGCGGAGATGCGCTGCGCCGACCGGCCATGGCGCTGATTGAAGCCCTGCAAGAAGGTGTGTGCCAGAAGGGCAATGTCATCACGGCGTTCGCGCAGGGGAGGAATACCGATCTCCACCGTGTTGAGCCGGTAGTAGAGATCCAGGCGGAAAGCGCCATCCTTGGCCAACTGCTGCAGGTTGCGATGCGTGGCGCAGATGACGCGCGCTTCCATAGGCCGGGGGGAATTGCTGCCCAGCCGCTCCAGGGTGCGTTCCTGTAAGACGCGCAGTAATTTGACCTGCAGGGCGGGCGCCAGGTCGCCGACTTCATCGAGGAATATGGTTCCTTGGCCCGCGGCTTCGAAACGGCCGATCCGCAAGGAATTGGCGCCGGTAAAGGCGCCCTTTTCATGGCCGAACAATTCCGCCTCGATAAGCGTTTCCGGCAGGGAAGAACACGCCACCGCAATAAAGGGCTCTGAGGCGCGCGGGCTGGCCAGGTGGATGGAGCGAGCCAGCAGTTCTTTTCCGGTGCCGCTCTCGCCGGTGATGAGGACGTTGGCGTCGGTGGGGGCTACTTTGCCCGCCAGGGAGAACACCGGCCGCATGGTGTCATCGGTTCCCACCATGCCGGCAAATTCGCCGAGATTTGGGGAGCTGGCCTGCAGGCGCTGCAATTCACGGCGGAGCTCCTGAAAGCGGCCGGCACGACGCAACACCAGACGCAACTCCTCCATGGAGCCGCTTTCCACGAAATGATCGAAGGCGCCGGCGGAGACAGCCTGGCGCATTACCTCGCGGTCATCGGTGGAGAGAAAGGCGACCACGGGAATGCCGGCGGGATTACGTACCAGAGTTTGCAGATCTTTCAGCTTCGCGGAAAACAAAGGATCATCCGCCGCAGGCAGATTGCAGATAATGACGTCACTGGCGCTCAAGGATGTGTAGTCATCATCCGCCGCCGGAGTGAGAGAAAAACCCTCGCCCAACTTTTCTTCCAGGACGGCAAAGAAATCCCGCCGCTGATCAACGAAGTGGCAGATCAAAGTAATAGTCCTCAGCGAGGGCCATCAGCTTGCAAAAAGAATGGCATCTGGGCAGGGCTCACTTTCAGCGTAGGACACGGACGTCATCGGCGGTAGGTTACGAAGGTGATTTCCGCCAGGTTACTCCGGCAAACGGCTGTAAACGAGACGTTTGGTGGACTCAGGCAGGCGCTCGGTCGGCAGTGGGACGCAGGAAGCTTTTGCCGCGCTTTTCCGATCCCAAGGCTACGGTGATAGCCAGCAAGAGCATGACCGCGATCTCAAACGAAGCCAAAGCCCACGAGTATCCCAGGTGATCGCGCAGGGCGTATTCGATGGTATTGGTGGGCGAAGCAAAGAGGATTCCAATCTGATAGGCGAAGCCGGGCAGCATGCCGCGGACCGTATCGGGAGAGAGTTCGTTGAGATGCGCGGGAATAATTCCCCATGCTCCCTGTACGCCAACCTGCATGAGGAAAGCGCCGATGGCGAGGGCGGCCAGGCGGGCACTGAACGCCCACAGTGGAATGACGAGCAGAGCCAGAGCTAAGGCAAGCAGCATGCCCCAGCGGCGGCCAATTTTCTCCGAAAAATGGCCAAAGCCGATGCCGCCGAGGATAGCGCCAACGTTGTAGAGCATGGCGAGGTAGGAAACCGTGGCGGGAGCGATGCCGTGCGAGCTCAGAAAATCGGGGTACAAGTCCTGGGTGCCATGAGAGAGGCAGTTCATCAAGGCCATCATGACGACCAGATAGAGAAACAACTTCCAGTGCGTAGCGGCGGTGCGCACGATGCTGCTGACGGTAGGAGCGCGATGTTGTTCCCAAGCGCGGGATTCCTTGACCTGATAACGGATGTAGAACGCCAGGAGAGCGGGGAGGCCGCCCACCCAGAACATAGCTCTCCAGCCCCAAAGCGGAAGAACCAGGCGGGCGGCAATGGCAGCCAGCAAATATCCGGTGGAGTAACCGCTCTGGATCACGCCTGAGATAATGCCGCGGCGGCGCGAGGAGACGCTCTCCATGGCCAGGGATGCGCCTACTCCCCATTCCCCGCCCATGCCAATCCCGAAGATGGTGCGCAGCCCGAAAAATACGGCGTAATTAGGAGCAAACCCGCAAAGCAGCTCCACGACCGAGAAGAAGATCACATTGGCCATGAGCGGACGTCGCCGGCCATAACGGTCAGCCAGCATGCCGAAGAGCAGGGCTCCCACCGGCCGCATTGCCAACGTCATGGTCAGGGTCAGAACAATGGCGCTTTTAGGCACGTGGAACTGCTGGGACAAAGGACCGATCAGGAAGGTGAGGACGAAGAAGTCGAACGCATCCAGAGTCCAGCCCATGAAGCTGGCGGCGATGGCGTGTCGCTGGTCGGCGGCGGAAAGACTGTTGTCCGCAGGGAGTGAAGCGGC
>DATGIY010000216.1:0-4692 GCA_035295475.1 Terriglobales bacterium | reverse complement strand
GGGAAGAAGCGCTGCCCTGATCGGCACCATCGAATATCACGTCGCAGGCAACGTCCTGCCCGCGCCTCACACCACGCCGGAGTCGCTGGAACTGAGCCGCATGTTCGCGGAAGCGCGCCGTGCGGGCGCAAGCGAAGTGGTGATGGAGGTCTCCTCGCACGCTCTCGCTCAGGAACGGACCTTCGGGATTCCCTTCGACGTGGCGGTATTCACTAATCTCACGCGCGACCACCTCGACTACCACCACACGTTCGAAGAATACTTCGCAGCCAAACAAAAATTGTTTGAGGGCTGCGGCACTGAACCACCAAGGGTAGCAGTGCTCAACCTGGAAGATGAGTATGGGGCACGGCTGGTGCAGGTGAGTAAGAAGAACAATTCGCGGGTGGTGGGTTACGGCTTATCACAGGGCGAGTTTCGGGCGCGCGATCTGGACATCACGCCGCGGGGGACTCGTTTTCGCATGACCACGCCCTTGGGTGATCTGCCGATTTTTTCTCCGCTCATCGGCAAAGTGAACGTTTACAACGTGCTCGCCGCTGCCGCCGCCGGCTGGGCGAGAGATTGCGACGGCGATGCCATAGTCCGCGGCGTCGGCGCGTTGCGTCGCGTGCCGGGGAGATTTGAACTGGTGGACTGCGGGCAGCCATTCACGGTGGTGGTCGACTACGCCCACACCGACGACGCGCTGCGCAATTTAACGGCGATTGCCCGCGAGTTCGTGGCGCGCGCGGCGCGCAAGGGGCGCGTGATTACGTTGTTTGGCTGCGGGGGGGACCGCGACCGCGCCAAGCGTCCGCTGATGGGCGAGGCGGCCGGCGTGGGCAGCGATTTCGTAGTGCTTACCTCGGACAATCCCCGCAGCGAGGATCCGCTGACCATCATTAATGATGCGCTTACCGGCCTGCAGCGGACCGAGACGCGCTACGTCACCGAACCCGACCGCCGCAAAGCCATTCTGCTGGCCCTGGGAGAGGCGCGGCCGGGCGACATTGTGCTGCTGGCGGGGAAGGGGCACGAGAAAGTGCAAGTCACACGCGCGGGCTCCGCCCCGTTTGACGACGTGGAAGTGGCCCGCGCTGCCCTGGTGACGCTGGGCTACTGCGAGGAGGACAAGCCTGCATCCCGGGCAGCAGGGAGCGAATCTTGAAACTGCCGCTCGGTCGCATTGCTGAAATCATTTCTGGTTTTGGCAGATTTCGTGAGGGCGTCGTCGCCCACGGCTACTCGATTGATTCACGCACCCTGCAGCCAGGCGAATTGTTCTTTGCTGTAAAAGGTGACCGGCTGGACGGACACGACTTCGTGTCCCAGGCTTTGGAAAAGGGGGCAGCGGCGGCGGTGATTCGCGCTGACCGCCGGGCCTACTTTCCTCCGCGCGCGCGGCTGATTGCGGTGGAAGATACGCTGGCGGCCCTGCAAAATCTGGCCGCCGCCGTGCGCCGCATATGGGGCAAGCCCGTGGTTGGGATAACGGGATCCGCGGGCAAGACCACGACCAAGGAAGCCATCGCCCACCTGCTGGCCACGCGCTTCCGCGTACACAAGTCGGAAGGCAATCTGAATAACCACTTTGGCCTGCCTCTTATGCTTTTGCGGCTGGAACCGGAGCACGAGGTGGCGGTGATCGAGATGGGCATGTCCCATCTGGGTGAAATACGCGAGCTGGCGCGCATTGCGCAGCCGGAAATCGGTGTAGTGACCTGCGTCGCGCCGGTGCACCTGGAATTTTTCTCCTCGGTGGCGGAGATTGCGCGCGCCAAATATGAATTGGTCGAGTCACTGCCCGCGGGTGGGACGGCGGTCCTCAATGCCGACGACGAATATGTTTCGCAATTTGGCCGTGACTTTGCCGGCAAGGTAGTGACCTTTGGCGTGCATCATCCCGCCAGCGTGCGTGCCGAGAGGATCGAAATGCGGGGCGCCCAGGGCTCCGCCTTCGAAATTGTAGCCGGCTCTATTCGTGAACCGGCGACCTTGCCGCTGGTGGGTGGACACAATATTCCTAATGCCCTGGCCGCGGCAGCAGTGGCGCTGGAGCAGGGGATTCCCCTGGTGGAGGCGGCAGGCGCGCTATCCGATCTGGCGCCCGCGGACAAGCGCGGCCAAGTCATCGAAGTGGGCGGAGCAACCGTCATCAATGATTGCTACAATTCCAATCCAAAAGCTCTCGATGCCATGGTGGATGCGCTGCTGGCTTTGCCGGCGCGACGCCGCATTGTAGTCGCCGGGGAGATGCTGGAGTTGGGGCCGACCGGTCCGGAATTGCACCGCGAGTCCGGCCGGCGCATGGCGGAGCGCGGCGTGAATGTGCTGGTAGGAGTACGCGGCCAGGCCGAGCAGATGGTGGAAGGTGCGCGGCAGGCGGGCCTGCGGGCGGCAGAGTTCATAGTCGCGCCGGAAGATGCCGGCGAGTGGCTGGCCCGCGAAGCCCATGCCGGCGATGCGGTGTTGCTCAAGGCTTCGCGAGGAGTAAGGCTGGAAAAGGCTCTGGAGCGCTGGAGGGAGAGAGTAGGGGCCGCGGAGGCCGGTCACAAGAAGGTCGTGGCGCCAGGCTGCTAGGTTTTGCTTTGCAACGGGAGGACGATTGCTCTATTGGTTGCTGTACCTGAAACTTTTTCATTACTTCACGCCCTTCCGCATTTTTCGATTTTTGACCTTCCGCACTGCCTTTGCCAGTCTGACGGCTTTGTTCACGGGGTTGATCGTGGGGCCGCTGGTGATCGGCCGACTGCGCGAGTTTCAGATCGGACAGTTCATTCGCGAGGAAGGCCCGCAGGCCCATCATAAGAAAGCCGGCACCCCCACTATGGGCGGGGTGCTGATCGCGATCTCAATTATCGTTCCCACCTTGCTGTGGGCTGACCTGAGCAACAAATTTATCTGGGTAGCGGTGCTCTCCACGACCGCATTTGCGGCCATTGGTTTCGCCGACGATTATCTGAAGACCGTGCATCGCCGGAACCTTGGCCTGACGGGGCGTACCAAGCTGTTGTTGCAGATCACCACCAGCGTGCTGATTGCCGTCGCCCTCATCGGTTTGCAGACGCGCGGCCTATATTCCACGAAGCTGATCGTGCCTTTCGTGAAGACCTTTCGCCCTGACCTGGTGGTGGACCGCTGGATGGCGGTGCCGCACATGTGGCTGATATCGTTCGTGCCGTTTATCGCCTTCGTGGTGCTGGTGATCGTAGGTTCGAGCAATGCGGTGAACCTCACGGACGGATTGGACGGGCTGGCCATCGGGTGCACGATCATCGCGGCCGGCGCTCTGGCCGTGCTGACCTATATCAGCGGTCACGCGGCGTTCGCCAGCTACCTGGAACTGCAGCGCATGCCGCAGGTGGGCGAGTTGACCATCTTTTGCGGGGCCATGGTGGGCGGGGCTATCGGATTCCTCTGGTATAACGCGCACCCGGCGGAAGTATTTATGGGCGATGTGGGATCGCTGTCGCTGGGCGGCGCCATCGGCACGGTGGCCGTGATCATCAAACAGGAACTGCTGTTGCCCTTTATCGGCGGAATCTTCGTGATCGAGGCGGTTTCGGTAATTCTGCAGGTGGCCTCCTATAAGCTGCGGCACAAGCGGATTTTTAAGATGGCGCCGCTGCACCACCATTTTGAGCTGCTGGGCTGGTCGGAGTCGAAGATCATCGTGCGCTTCTGGATCGCGTCCCTGGTATTTGCGCTTTTTGCGCTGACCACGCTGAAGCTGAGGTAGAGCCGGCTAAAGGCGTGGCACAATGGCAAGCAGCCAGCGGCCTTCGGTCGTCGGCTTTCGGCCGTCGGATTTCGCAGAGCGCAGCGTAAGCAACACTAAATGCCAGGAGTAGCAGGGTAGGCGATTCGCTGGGCGCCGGCAGTCGGCGACCGACAGCTAAGAGCTAGCCAGCCAGTCAGCCAGAAAGCTTTAGAGCTTGAACCTGAAAAACCAACGCGTGCTGGTGGTGGGCCTGGGCAAGTCGGGGGTAGCCTCGGCGCTGTTCCTGAAGGCGCAGGGCGCGCGGGTCACTGTTTCCGACACCAAGAGCCAGGACGAACTGCGCGGAGAGATTCCCAAGCTGCTCGACGCCGGCGTCACGGTGGAAACCGGTGGGCATGGCGAGCGCACTTTCCTCGGCCAGGACCTGATCGTGGTCAGCCCGGGGGTGCCGGTGGACTCGCCCCAACTGGCGCAGGCGCGGGACTTGGGCATTCCGGTGATTGGGGAAATCGAACTGGCGGCGCGTTTCCTCAAGGGCCGCATCGTGGCCATCACGGGCTCCAACGGCAAGACCACCACCACTGCGCTGACTGGGGAAGTAATCACGATGGGTGGTTGGGAGTCGCTGGTCGGCGGCAACATCGGAACGCCGGCGATCTCACTGGTCAAGGAGAGCACCGAGGATAGCTACATCGTGCTCGAGGTTTCCAGCTTTCAGTTAGAGACCATCCAGACTTTTCACCCCTTCATCGCCGTCGTGCTCAATATCACCCCCGACCACCTTGACCGGCACAGCACCTTCCAGGCGTACGTGGACGCTAAGGCGCGCATCTTTGAGAACCAGACGGGGGATGACTTTGCGGTGCTCAACGCCGACGATCCCACTTGCGTGGGCCTGGCGGGGCGGACTAAGGCACGGAAAATCTGGTTCAGCCGCAAAAAAGAAGTCGAGACCGGGGCGTTGCTCCGCAATGGCCAGATTGTGTACC
>DATGIY010000215.1:0-5965 GCA_035295475.1 Terriglobales bacterium | reverse complement strand
TGTTGCAAGACCTGTTTCAAGCCATGCGGCTGGCTTCGATCTGCGGCCTGGGCCAAATCGTGCACGCGCCGATAGCCTCGGTTCTGCAGCATTTTCCGGACGTCGTAGAAGAACACATTCAGCGCCAACGTTGTCCCGTGGGAGTGTGCTTCCAAGCGCCGGCGTGAACTTATGGGAGAAATCTCAACTGCAACTCGAATCGTCGAAGCACCGCTGCTGCCGGTGACTATTGACGACAAGGAAGTCAGGGTCCCGGCGGGAACGACCATCTTTGACGCTGCCAGTCTTTATGGCATTCGCATTCCCACGCTCTGCCACCAGCAAAACGAGAATCCCGTCGGCGTGTGTCGCCTCTGCGTCGTGGACATTGGTCAGCGCGTGTATGCGGCTTCCTGTATCCGCCAGGTGGAAGCCGGCATGAAGATCAAGACCTCCACCGACGAGATCAAGGCGGTTCGGCGGACGCTGCTGGAGCTATTGACCGCCGATCATCCTTCGCCCTGTGCCCGGCAACAATCCACCGGCGACTGTGAACTGGAACGACTGGCGGAGGAGGCGAATCTCAAGGTGTCGCGCTTCCCGCCCCGGCCTACGCCCCGCGGCAAAGACGAATCCCTTCCTGCGATCGCGGTGGATTTCGAGGCATGCATTCTGTGCGACCGCTGCATTCGCGGCTGCAACGACATCCGGCACAATTTTGTGCTGGCCCGGCGGGGCAAGGGGTATCAGGCGGGCATCGCCTTCGACGATAACCAGCCCATGGGCGAGTCCAGTTGCGTCAGTTGCGGGGAATGCATGGTGTCCTGCCCCACCGGCGCCCTGACCAATCGCAAGGTTATCGCCACGGAACTGGGAACCGGTGAACCGCTGAGCCTGCCGGAATTGCGTTCGTTAGAAGTGTTCCACGACGTCTCAGGCACCTTCCTCAAGCTGAACAGCAACGCGGTTCGCAAGCGGCGTTTCAAAGACGGCGAGATCGTCTGCCGGGAAGGCGAATACGGCTCAACGGCTTACTACATCCTCAGTGGCAAGGCGGAAGTGTTTCTTTCCGGTCCGATGGGCCACGTCACCACCAAAGGCAGCCAGCACGGGTTCTTGCGCAAGCTCAAGGCGTCGCTTGTCAACCAGGCGCAGGAGCCACGCCATGAAGCAAGCACTCAGGCTTACATTCCCATCGATGCTCCCATAGACCTGCCCTACGGCAATCCGGTCGCCGAGCTGGAAGCGGGCGACCTGTTCGGCGAAATGACTTGTATGAACCAGTATCCACGCTCGGCAACCGTGCGCGCCAAGACCGATTGCGTGATGCTGGAGATGCTGCGCAACGTTCTGGATGTCCTGCAGCGCAACAAAACCTTCCGCGCCAGGGTGGACCAGAATTACCGCCAACGCGCCCTGTCGTCGCAGTTGCGTAACATTCCCATGTTCGCCTCGGTTACTCCGGAGTTTATCGCGCAGCTGCGCGAACGCGTTGAACTGCGACGCTATGCTCCCGGACAGGTGATTTGCCGTCAAGGCGAGCCTTCGCACAGCTTTTTTCTCGTTCGCATCGGTTTCGTCAAGGTGACGCAAACGCATCCCGGTGGGGACCTGGTCCTGGGTTACATCGGGCGAGGCGGATTTTTCGGTGAGCTCTCGCTGCTCGGCAGCGGGGTTCGGACTGCCACCTGCACCGCACTCGACCATGTGGAGTTAGTCCGGATTCAGGCGGAAGATCTTCGCGTTATGGTTGAGCGTTTTCCGGAGGTGCGTAAAGGGTTGGTGGAAACAGCGCGGCAGCGTATCCAGGAAAACCGCGCCCGCCTTACCAAAGTGCAGAACGTCCCTGTGGATTCTTTCCTGGCGCAAGGCCTCATGGAAGCGCAAAGCCTCTTGATCCTGGACCTGGAGCGCTGTACCCGTTGCGACCAATGCGTGCGTGCCTGCGCCGCCGCCCACGACGGCGTGAGCCGGTTGATTCGCGATGGGCTGCGCTGGGACAAGTACCTGGTGGCGACCTCCTGTCGCCATTGCAAGGATCCATTGTGCAT
This sequence comes from Terriglobales bacterium, assembly GCA_035295475.1. Classification (GTDB taxonomy): domain Bacteria; phylum Acidobacteriota; class Terriglobia; order Terriglobales; family Acidobacteriaceae; genus JAICWP01. The sequence goes on along the minus strand of DATGIY010000215.1, from coordinate 3,935 downwards.
GGTGGGCTGCCCGGTGGGCTCCATAAGGCGGCACAATAGCCTGGAAATCGTAATTGAGGACTGGTGTATCGGCTGTGGCTTGTGCGCCAATAACTGCCCCTACGGGAACATCAATATGCACCCCTTCGATGTTCGCGTGGAGGACGTGGCGCACCCGGGGCACAAAATTGCGGAGGTGCATACCAAAGCCACGGCGTGCAATCTATGTCCCGACCAGGAGGAACCAAGCTGCGTGTACGCCTGCCCGCATGATGCCGCACATCGGGTCAATCCGCGCGAATTTTTCTCCAAGTTGGTGCACGTGAGCGATGCCTCGCCGGGAGTGCCCGGTGCTCGTTGATCGCAGCCATCGTCCGTGGTTCCTCTTCAGCGCCCTGGCAGTGGTTGCGGGTGCCCTGAGTTACGCGCTGTATAGCTCCTTAGCGATAGAGGGCCCGCGAGGTGGCAGCACCATGGGCCTGATTTATGGCAGCCTGGGTTCGGCTTTCATGCTTTTTGCCGGACTGTTAGGCGCTCGCAAGAAATTACCGCTGTGGCGAGTGGGGCGGGCCTCAAGTTGGATGCGAGGCCACTTGTGGCTGGGACTACTGAGCTTTCCCTTTATCCTCTTTCATTCCGGGTTCAGCTTGGGGGCGGGGGCTTTGACACGCGCACTCATGATTTTGCTGATCGTGGTCTTCATAAGCGGTCTACTCGGCGCCGCTCTGCAGCATTTCATGCCACGAATGATGACCAGCCGCCTGCCTATGGAGACGATTTACGACCAGATAGACCGGATTTGCCAGCAACTGTTGCAGGAAGCCGACGTGCTGGTGAACGACCTACGCTCCGCTTTGCAGGGTGAGCTGAGTCGGGCCAGCGAAAAGCAGCGAGCCGTGGCGGCTTCGGCGGGCACTCGTGGCGGTCTAACCTATGCTTCCGGCCTGGGGGCGAACGAACGCGCAGAAAACGCGCTCGCCGAGCTGTTCCAACGAGAGCTTCGGCCATTTCTAATGCAGAGGAGCAGCTCCAATTTGGCGATGGCGGACGGGGCAAAGGCGGCCACGTTTTTCTCGCAACTGCGGGTGCTGCTGCCGCGTGAATTCTGGCCTAAGCTGCAAGACCTGGAGAATATCTGCGAGGAAAAGAGAGAACTAGATCATCAACGCCGCATGCACAAGTTTCTGCACGGCTGGCTGCTGGTGCATATACCGGTTTCCTACGCCCTGCTGGCGTTAGGAGCCCTGCATGCGGTTTACGCCCTGAGATATTGAACCGTGCCCCGCGTTCGCACTGCCAAGAGTCTGGCCAAGCGCATTGACCTGCAGTATTTCACCCAGCGAACCCCTTTCCGGCGCTGGAGGTTGTTGCTGTCTATTATGCTCCCTGTCCTGGCCGTAGGCTGGGTGATCGGGCAAAGCGCGCTTCGGAACCAGCAAATCTACAGCAGCGGACCGCTCTCGTCGGCCCATGCCGTCTTTGGCCAGCAATGTGCTTCGTGCCATGTGCGCGGTGCGAGCTATAGCGCGCCCGTGGAGGATAAGGCCTGCCTCGCCTGCCATGACGGTCCCGCCCATAACCAGCAGCAGACGTTTCTCCCCTCCTGCAGCTCCTGCCATGTGGAGCACCGCGGCAGCGAGCGATTGGCGGCTACTGCCGATTTCGCGTGCACGCAATGCCATAGCGACCTCCGGACCAGGGATGGCGGGCTTAGATTTGATCCCCACATCTCCGGCTTTGATCACGCTCATCCGCAATTTGCGGCGCTTCGCCCCGGGTACCGCGATCCGGGAACCATCCGCTTGAACCATTACGTTCACCTGCAACCTACCTTGAGGGGCCCCGCCGGAGCGGTGCAGTTGCAGTGCTACGATTGCCATCGTCCCACCAATGTGAACGAGCCTTGGCCCTACTCGGTGGCCGTTATCCAGCCGGCCAGCCAGCAGCCGGTAATGGTCGGCTTGGCGGAGGGGCAACAGAGAAAACGGCGGAGTGTGGAAGCCGGGCCGGGCGCGTACATGTCCCAGATCAAGTACGTGAACCAATGTGCTGCCTGCCATGTGCTGCAGTTTGATCCGCTGATTCAGACGCCGGCTCCGCACGACCGCCCGGAGGTAGTGCATGCCTTCATCGTGCAGAAGCTCACGGACTATGTGAAGGCGCATCCGGAGGTACTCAGCGCCGACCCGAATGCTTTTCCTGCGGCTGATATCTCGCGCAACGTCCTGCAACCTCTCGGCCAGCTTCAGCCGGCACGCAACTTCCTCCACCCCCTGGAACAAGGGGCGCCAATCCCGGCGCAGGCAGCGCGACCGAGTACCCCTCTGCTCACCGCCGATCAGTGGGTTGGCCAAAGGACCGCTACGGCGGAGAGGTTGCTGTGGGAAAAGAATTGCAAGGTTTGCCACAAAGTAACCGAAGGTGGCGGTACCGGCTTACCCACTTATGTGAAGGCGGTGATTCCGGTGCGCTGGTTTTCGCATGCTGAGTTTGACCATCAGGCGCATCGGATGATGAAATGCACCGCTTGCCACACCACCATTCCCCAAAGCAGGCGGACTTCCGACATCAACATTCCCGGCATCGAAATCTGTCGCGATTGCCACCAACAGAAGGGGCCGGGGAAGCAGGCAGCGGAGGGCAGATGTTTCGAGTGCCACAGCTACCACGACTGGCGTCAGGAACAGCGTGTGCCAGGAAGGTTCGACATCAGGCAGTTGCGCGGCAGCGGACCTTCGGCTCCCCCTCTAAGCGCCGGCTCAGACGCTTCGGCGGCCGCGCCCGCTACGAAGTAGGCCGGCGTGCGCTCCCCGGGCTAGAAACTGTTCTCCAGGCGATGCACAAGATCCTCGAAGGACATTGGTAGGGTCGGTTGAGAACGCTGCTGGGCCCGTGCCGGTTCCGAGGGTGAGCCCGGTGCGGTGTCAGTTACCGTATAAAGCTTGCCATCGCGGAGATACATGCGGTGCAGTTGTTCGGCATTGAAGGGATGGGCTCCGCGCCGGCCAAATACGGCGAGCTGGTTTCCGCTCTCATCCAACGCCCGGTCGCGATCTATCCCTCGCGAAATGGCTAGTGCGGGTCGCCCGGTGTGGTACGTCGCAATCAGTTTGGGGACCGGCCGTGGACTAAATCCCGCGAAATTAGGGTCGTCTTCGGGAGCAAACAGCTCCACCACCTGCATTCCATTGCGGCCATCGGCGAGGAACGCGAACAGGCCTGAACTTACCATCCCCAGCTTGACGTCGTAGGTGTCGTTGAGCTTGCCACCGGCATTGAAAACCTGGTCGAGGCGCGGCTGCTCCGGATGCTGAATGTCTATGATCGCCAGACCCTGCTTACCGGCTGCCACATAAGCGTAGGTGCGCGCTGTATAGACATTGCGGGCATCGGGCAGCGGCACGAGGGCGTTGTTTACCATCACCGGCCTCGCCGGGTCAGTGATGTCGAGCACCTTGAGGCCGCTACGGTCGACGACAAACGCGTAACGGAACTGAACCGCCACGCCCTGCGGATGGTCCAGGGCAGGGGAGACAATTTCGCTCGTGATCCGGGGTTGCAGGGGATTGTCCAGGTCCACGACCACTAGGCCCCGGTCGCACAGGACGTAGGCGTAGGTTCCGGCGAAGGCGATTCGGCGGGCTCCGTTCAGTGCCCCTCCGGGATTAAAAGCTAGCGCCCGCTTGAGAAAGTTGTTGCCAGGATCTCCGTCCAGCAGGGTGCCGACCCCGGGAGTCTTATGCTTGAGGTTGGGATCGCCCACTACCACCAGGCCTTCGTATTTATCAGCCACATAGAGGAACCCATACATCAAGTTGATCGCCTGCTCTTCATTGACGGGATTATGCGTGCGCAGCGGATCGATCGCTAAGGTGCTGGGCGAGGCCACACCCTGGGCGTATTTCGTTTTCACGTAGAAGCGCTGGCCCAGGGGAGAGACCGGAGCCGTAATGGTG
>DATGIY010000214.1:0-2161 GCA_035295475.1 Terriglobales bacterium | reverse complement strand
CATGGGATATGGCCGCAGCTACGATATGGGAGTCTTCGGTTCTAACTTTGGCCACGCGGTGACCCAGAACCTGCCGGTTTTGGCAGCCCAATCGAACGCAAATAGCAACCAGTTCCTGCCAGCCTTCACGCTCGCGGCGGGGCCGCCAGTTTTCGCATTTCCCACGGTGCCTGCAAACGGCCAGTTACCTCTGGCCGGGCCGAACTGCTATTTGTTGAATACTTCCCAGTGCATCCAACCCCACATTCGACCCACAACGCAGCGCTTGCCCTATGTCGACACCTGGAACGCGACGGTCCAGCATCAGGTCACAAGCACGATGACTTTGGAGGTCACGTACCTCGGGAACAAGGGCACGCATGGCTTCGTTGGAGACGGCCCGACCTACAACGTCAACCAGCCGGGGCTTGGGGCAGGAACCGTGCAGGGGTGCCCAGCGGCTTGCGCATTCGTGCCAGCTGTTCCTCAAGTGCAGCGACGCCCGTTCTATAATGCGTTCACCTATTCTGGCTACACCGACCCGACGACCGGTTTGCCGCTCACCTGCTGCTTCACCGATCAGGGCAACTACCTCGGAAACGATGCCAGCAGCACCTATAATGCGCTAACCATCAAGGTGGATAAGCGGTTCTCGAGAGGCCTGCAGTTCCTCAGCTTTTACAACTTCTCCCATGCTTATCACTATGACAGCAACTTCTACGTTGACCAGAAGTCAATCGCCTACGGGCCAGATGACAACCTGCGTAATCACCAGTGGGTTTCGAATCTGATCTATGAATTGCCCTTCGGAAAGGGCAAGCAGTTTGGCGGTAACGTTGGCCGCGGAGTAGACGAGGCGATCGGCGGGTGGCAAGTTAGCGGGACCATTACTTGGGCAGGTGGACTGCCCTGGACGCCCGGCCTGTCTGGTGCCGTTTGCAATCTGGAGCAAGACACTGGAGTGTGCCGACCGAATAAGGGCCCTGGATCGTTCCACATGGGAGCAGGTAGTTTTGATGGTGCGACCCACACTGTAACTTTCTTTACGCCAGTGACCGATGTTGTCAACAACGGGATCGCCAGTCTGCCCAGCGGAAACGGGTTTTCAGATCCTGGACTCAACAATATCGGGAACCACGGCTACGACAGCTTCCGCGGGCCGCGATTCTTTGGCGCTGATGCATCCCTCGCCAAGAACTTCCCCATAACCGAACAGGTCAGGCTCCAGTTCCGCATGGACGCCTATAACGTATTTAACCACCCCGTTCTCGGTTTCAACCAAAACCAGGGCGGCAGTGGTACCTGCATCGATTGCGCGGGCAACGGGAAGATCACAGATATCGAAGCGGACGCCTCGCCAGGCTCGCCAAATGGAATGCGTCAGCTTCAATTTGGACTGCGCTTGACCTTCTAGTCCGCGAAGATGCAATTGTCCTGCCTCCGGGAGGGAGCCTCACGGCTCCCTCTCGTTTCGTATGGAATGGGCCGAGCACTCTCAGGTTAGGCGAAACGTGATTCGCTCTGGATGGTGGGAGTGGCGCGCGGTGGCGGGACTTCTTTCCATAGTCGTGTGGTCGGCCGCCGCGTCAGCGGCGCAGAATCAGGCCACAACTCATGCGATGCCTGCCAAGGCCTCCGAGCGAGATACTTACGTTGGCAACCACGCATGCGCCGGGTGCCATTCCGCCATCTACGCGTCTTACCAGCGCACCTCGATGGCGCGCGCCAGCGGCCCCGCAATTGATGGCTTCATGCCAGCCGAGTTCACGCACAAGGATTCCGGGATCCACTACCGCATTTATATCGAGAATGGACACGCCTGGTTGAGCTTCGATCGGCCGGGGGATCCGGACGTTCACGGCACGCGCGAGTTGCTGTACTACATCGGGTCAGGACGCCGCGGCCTCACATACTTGTTTGAGACCGACGGATTTCTTTTCGAATCCCCGGTGAATTGGTACGCGAACAAGAAAATGTGGGACACGGCTCCGGCCTATCAGTCCGCGCGCGAAATTCCGTTGGACCTCCCTGCGTATACCAGTTGCCTGCGTTGTCATGTGAGTGGAATGCAGCCTCCCGCGGCGGGCACTGACAACCGCTATCCCGAACCTCCGTTCACTCACAACGGCGTGGCTTGCGAGCGCTGTCACGGTTCTGGCCGGGCGCACGTTCGTGGCGGCGC
>DATGIY010000213.1:0-4521 GCA_035295475.1 Terriglobales bacterium | reverse complement strand
GGCTAGCCCCGGAAGCGGCGCTCCGCCGCAATGATGTCCAGTTGGTGCTGTTTAATACCAGCAGCCGCCTGCCCTACCTGATGTACATCATGCGCTCGCTGGCCGGCGGGCGCTGGCGCGTGCCGGGTGTGGAACTGGCGCACAGCACCCGGCTGGTTTGCCGCCCGCTAGCCGGCGGCAATGGGAGCGGAGCCTCGTCGCGGGTTTATGTGGAGGCGGACGGCGAGGTGCTCGGCCGGTTGCCGGTCGAGGTTACAGTTGTCCCCAGCGCCCTTACCCTCCTGGTGCCACAAGATCTGGCCACCGAGAAAGTGCGCGATCACGTAATGGCCAGGGCGCCCAGCGTTGGTGATGCGGTATCCTGATTCCTCATCGACTAACCTTTGGAGCCGCTAACTCATTTTCTGACAGGAGCGTGCATGGGCCGCGCCGGCCTGAACCGCAAGACGGCGCTGGCCACGGTCACGCTGGTACTCTCGGCGGAAGCTCCCGATCTGGACGTCTTGGCGTACTTTCATGGGCCGGTTTACGGCTTTGCCCACCACCGGGGAATAACCCATACGCTGGTTGGAGTGCCGATCATGGCGGCGGTGGTCATCCTGGTGGTATGGGGCGTGTACAGCCTGCGCCATTGGCGGCATAAGCCCGCAACCTCACCCCGCTGGGGCCTGCTGTTCTGGTTTGCCTGCCTGGGCGGTTTGAGCCATATTCTCCTGGATTTCACCAACAACTACGGCGTACGCCCGTTTTCGCCTTTGTATGCGCGCTGGTACTCGTGGGACATCGTGTTCATCGTGGAGCCGGTGCTGTGGGTCATTTTGGTGGCCGGGCTGGTGCTTCCGGGGTTATTTGGCCTGATTCACGAGGAAATAGGAGTCAGGAAGCGCGGGCCCAAGGGGCAGGTGGGAGCCGTCCTGGCGCTGGCGGGCGTGCTGGCGGTGTGGGGAGTGCGTGATTTTGAGCATCGCCATGCCGTGGCCGCCATGCAGGCGCGACTGTATGAGGGCGCGGTTCCGGTCCGCGTTTCGGCGTATCCGTATTGGGTGAATCCCTTCAAGTGGATGGGCGTGGTCGAAACAAAGGACTTCTTCCAGACCATGCACGTGGATTCGCTTACGCCCGACGTGGACGCCGACAATGAGGCGAAAACCTACTACAAGCCGGAAGAAACGCCGGTCACGATCGCGGCCAAAAAGAGCTACCTGGGACGTGTCTACCTGGACTGGGCGCACTATCCCATGACCGAAACCGAGAAAACCGAGGACCCGCCGGGCTATGTGGTGCGGTTCTTTGACCTGCGATTTATGTATCCGGAGCGGCGGGAGCAGCCCCTGAGTTCGCGCGTGGTGCTGAACGACAAGCTGCAGGTCGTGGCGGAGTACATGGGGCTGCGACGACAGCCACGCCGGGGAAACGCGGGCCGGTGAACCCCTTCAGCAGGTTGAGACCCAAGGCACAGCTTCTCCTGCAGCGCATTTGCTGTAACCGCAAAAGCGCAGCTTGACTCCAATCCGGGGGAAGGGCCAAAATCGAAAGTTCGCGAGGTGACCATGCTGGCAATTCTGTTTGTGGTGTTCGCCGTCGGCTTTCGTTTTCTGCCGCACCCCTTGGCGTTTACGCCGGTAGCGGCGGCGCTGCTGTATTTCGGCGCGCGCATGCCGCGCAAGTACGCCTGGATTGCCGTGGGATTGCTGGCTGCCTCGGACGTGGTCCTGACCAAAGTGGTGTACGGCTACGCTCTGCCCGCCGACACGTTTATCACCTGGGCATGGTACATCGCGATCGTGCTGTTTGGAGGCGTACTGGCGGTGAATGCGAAGCCCTGGCGGGTGCTGGGCGCGGCCTTGGGCGCTTCCGTTTCCTTCTTTTTCATCAGCAACTTTGGGGTATGGGCAGCGTGGCCTACCTATCCCAAGACGCTCAGCGGGCTGACGGCGTCCTATGTTGCCGGCCTGCCCTTCTTCCGCAATGATCTGGCGGGCGATCTGTTCTTCACGGCGGTGTTCTTCGGCATCGGACACCTGGTGCAGGTGCTGGCCGAGCGCCGGGCGCACGTGGCCGCGTAGGCTCCTGTTTTCACCACAGCGGACACAGAGCAAACAACTGAAAAACCGCTTAGGGTAAGTACGCCTGTCTTACGCCCGCCGCACGTCGCTCTCCAGGGGCGCCGCAGTCAGAATCCGCAGGCGAGCGCGCCTCCCGGTGGTGGAGGTTGGCCTTCAACGGAGGATCCGCCGTCCTGAATTCCAAAAATCCTCTGTGCTTTCTGCGGCGAAAAAGGGTCCTAAGCAGGGCGGGAGCGGAAACGGCGTATCAGAACGTACCCGGTAATAGCGACAGCCACGGCAATCAGCAGCGCGGCCAAGTGCTGATGCACCAACTCAGCGGTGACGCTGACCACCTGCGGACCAAACTTAATGGTCAGCAGCGCGAGAAGCAGGAAGCGCACAAAGCGGCCGGCAAAGATGGCCGACTCGAAATGCAGGAAGTCCATTTCAAAAGCGGCGGCCGCCAGCACAAACAGCTTGAAAGGAAAGGGGGGAGGCAGCATGGCGGGAAACATCAGGGCCCAGAACTCATGACGATCAAAGGAACGGCGCATCCTTTCGAACTTCTGCGCCGACATGCGCTTCTGCAACAGCACCTCCCCTCCCTTATACCCGATCACGTACAGCACAATGCTGCCCACGGCCGAGCCGGCTGAGGCCATGACTACGTAGAGCAGAAACTTATGGTGGTTCTGGTAGACATAGCCGGCGACCATGGGATCGAGCGGCATGCCGAGCAGCGAGCCGTCAATGGCGGCGATAGCGAATACCCCCCAGGAGCCCAAGGGCTGCAGCAGTCCCCAGATGAAATGGGAATAGCGCGACACAATGTGGGAGATAGTGTGCAAGAAGACAAAATTCTACCTTACCGCCCGGCAAACTCAGGGCAGGCAGCAGGCGGGCGATGCCTCCACTTAAGCCAGAATTTCCTGTAAGCTAAGCTTTATGCCGTCGCGCAACTACACCATGACCCTGGGTTTTCCACCGTTTACCCGGGCCATCAAGTGGTTGATCATCATCAACTCGGCGATTTTTCTGCTGTACTACCTGATCGGGGCAACCGCGCCGGGATTCGCGGCCGGGAGCTTCCGCCTGCTGGAACTCCTGCCTGCAGCCGTAACCCATGGCGCGATCTGGCAGCTGGTGACGTATTCCTTTCTCCACGTTGGACTCTTCCACATTTTGTTCAACATGTTGACTCTGTGGATGTTCGGAGCACAGCTGGAGACAGACTGGGGATTCAATCAGTTCCTGGAATTCTATTTCTACTGCGTGGTTTGCGCCGCCCTGGTCACCATCGGCGTGGCCTACCTGGGGACAGTGCCGGGAGCGACGTTCCTGGGGGTGACGCCGGGCACGGCGACCGTGGGCGCGTCCGGCGGCGTGTTTGGCATCATGATGGCTTTTGCCGTGCTCTACGGCGACCAGGAATTCATGCTCTTTCCCCTGCCCTTCATGATCCGAGCCAAGTACCTGGTGGCGATCCTGATTTTTATCGCGCTGGCCGGCGCCTTTCAGGGGATGGGGCCGGGGCACCGGGGCGAATCAGTAGCCTATTTCGCACACCTGGGCGGCGCCCTGTTCGGCTACCTGTACGTGAAAATTCTGCCCCGGCGAGGTTTAAGTTACGCCTTCTCGGAGCAGTACTTCGAAATGAGGAACTCCTACTACCGGTGGAAGCGTCGCCGGGCAGCGAGGAAGTTCCAGGTTTACATGCGGCGGCATGGGCGCGACGTGTACTTCGACGAGCACGGCAACTACCGCGATCCCGACGGGGACAAGAAAGATGGGGAATCCAAGTCGCCGCCGTGGGTGAATTAAAAGCAGCCTTTAGCAATTAGCACTTGGCATTTGGCCAGCGACGGTCCGTTGTGGGCACGGGCTATGCCCCGTGCACGGCGGGGCAGACGGGAGTCATCCCGGGCGCCTCTGCAGGACGCCTTCAGCCGGGCGAAGGGTTTCCCCAGCATTTGTTCCGCTTCATTTTCGCGCGGCCGCGGCCTGCGAGCTCTCCTGGATGAGCCTGGTGAAAGCGTCTCTTATGCGCTGGGGGAGATTCTCACCCGCCGGTTTGCGGCCGTAGCCGAGATCGTGGCCCGCATTTTCAACCCTGATGAGCGAAGTGGCAGCGGAAATCAGCTTGCGAGCTGATTCCAATTCGTCGATGGTGCCGAAGAGGTCGCGGGTACCACTGGCAAACAGCACGGGAATCCTGAGCTGCGGGAAATGCTGAACGCGGAGTTGCGCCGGCTTGCCGGGCGGGTGGAGAGGATAAGAAGTCAGCAGCAAGGCGCAGGCGACTTGCGGATCCTCCGCCGCCAGCATGCTGGCCTGGCGTCCGCCATAGGAATGTCCGCCGAGGTAGAGCGGGCCCTGGGCATATTGGCGCAGGAGCTGCAATGCGCGGCGCAAGCCTTCGCGATCACGGACGGCGGATGCCGGCGAGGGTGGCCCGTGCGGACGCGCCTGCCGA
>DATGIY010000212.1:0-3045 GCA_035295475.1 Terriglobales bacterium | reverse complement strand
CCGGAATGCTGGCCGCCCATTCGGGAATCAGGACGCCGCCCCCTGCCCCCCGCCTACTTGTCGTAGTGCAGCAGCGAGTACACGTCGTAGGGCGCCAGTTTGTCCCGGCCGTTGAGGAAATCGAGCTCCACCACAAATCCTAGCCCGGCAATTTCCGCGCCCAGCGACTTGGCCAGGTGCACCGAGGCGACAGCCGTCCCGCCGGTGGCCAGCAGGTCGTCGACAATGATCACCCGCTGCTTCGGCTGAATCGCATCGCGGTGAATCTCCAGAGCAGCCTTCCCGTACTCCAGTTCGTAATCCCACCGGGCGGTTTCCGCCGGCAGTTTACCGGGCTTGCGCAAAGGCACGAAGCCGGCGTTCAGGCGATACGCCAGAGCGGGTCCAAAAATAAATCCCCGCGCCTCGATGCCCAGTACCAGGTGCGGTTTCTTGGGCAGATAGTACTCGGCCAGGGCGTCAATCAGCGTGGCGTACCCCACGCGGTCCTTGAGCAGCGTGGTGATGTCGTAAAAAAGGATTCCCTTGACCGGGAAATCAGGAACTTCGCGAATCAGCTTTTTGAGGTGATCACAATTGGTGCGGCCGCTGGGCTGCGCCATCTACCAGGCTCCTTCAATGCGAAATGAGGTGAGTCCGGCCACCGGTTTGGCGTCCTTTTCCTCGACCGTGTCCACTCGCGCCGCGCGTGGTCCCTGCTGCAGGCGCGAGCGCAAGCCGGAGAGCTGATCGCGCGTGCCCATAGCCAGCACTTCCACGCTGCCATCGGGGTTGTTGCGCACCCAGCCGGAAACGCCAAGCATATGCGCCTCGCGCTCCACGAACCAGCGAAAACCTACCCCCTGTACCCGGCCGCGCACTACGTAGCGGCGGGCCTGGGGCGCAGGGTTGTTGTCAGATCGAGACACGTTGGATTGAGTAATTGTGTAAGCGGGTAATTGTGTAATTGAAAAACCCAGGCGCTGAACCGAAACCTAATCAAGATAAATCGTCAAACCACCCTCACCAAGGTCTTACTTTACCCGATTACACAATTTCCCGATTACCCGATTTCTAGGCGCGCGACAGATACGCCCCTTCGGACGTATCCACGCGAATTTTCTCGCCTTCATTGATGAAGGGCGGCACCTGTACCACCAGCCCGGTTTCTGTCTTGGCCGGCTTGGTCACGCTGCTGGCGGTGGCGCTCTTCAGTCCGGGTTCGGTCTCCACCACAGTCAAATCGACGGTCTGCGGCAACTCGATACCCACCGCCTTACCGTCAAAGAATTCCACCTCAATTTGCAGGTTGGGGATCAGGTAGTCCACGGCGTCGCCGAGAATGTCCTTGCCCAGGTAGGTCTGCTCGTAGTTCTCGGTATTCATGAAGTAGTAGTTGTCGCCGTCGTTGTACAAGTACTCCATCTTCACTTCGTCAACCGTGATCTTCTCGATAGCATCGGCGGAGCGGAAGCGGTGCTCGAACATGGCGCCGGTACGCAGGTTGCGCAGCTTGGCCTGGATAAAGGCGCGCAGGTTGCCGGGGGTACGGTGCTCGACGCTGAAGACCGCGTGCAGGTCATTGTTGTGCTTGATAACCATGCCCGGGCGCAGCTGGGTTGCGGGAATAGCCATGCTGGGGAACTTCTCCTTGCTTGAGATAGTGTGAAAGGCCGGCGGATACCGCGGCCACAACTGCCGCCGAAGGGGACGGCCAAACACTCTAGTTTACACAGCCGCAGCAGAGTTGTGAATCGCCGCACTTGGGCTTCCGTCTGCATCTCGCAATCCGCTTTCCGCGGACAACACACGACCTTTCTCCCTTTTCTAATCAAATAGGCACGCGGGAGCACAAGTTTGCGCTCCTTCCGGATGAATTGGGAATGAGCAGACTTGTGTCCCGAGTCAGTAGCGCTTGAGGTTGGCGCAGACATTGCCTGCAGCAGGCGCTGCGACTACCATTTCATCTATCAGCGACGGAGACGAGGAGAACGCACATGGCCGAATACGAACGTTTTGGAGAGTATCAGAGCTCGCGCCGCCGCGGCAGCGGGGCTGGGCTGGTAATTACCTTTCTGCTCATTGGAGTGGGTGCGGGAGCGCTGACTGCCCTGCTGCTCGCTCCCCAGGAGGGGAAGAAAACCCGGCGGCTGTTGCGCCGCAAATATGAGGATGCTGTAGATGCGTTCTCTGAATGGAAGGAGACCGCCGAAGATATGCTGGAGAAAGGCGGCGACTGGGCTAGTTCGGCGCGCGACGTCGCCCGGGAAAAAGTGGCGCCATTTCGCAAGGCGGTAAGACGCTAAGAGGCAAGCTTCGAAGTTTCGGGTTTCAAGTTTCGAGTTTCAACCAACTTGGCGCTGCTTGAAAGTTGGAACTCGAAATTGCGGAATTGCGTCCTTCTGAGCTTTGAAATCTCGGAGTCTGAACCTCGAAAGCGCTCAGTACAAGCGGAAGTTCACTTCCACGTTGATTTGTACGGAGACTGGCTGGCCATCCTTGCGGGCCGGCTCGAATCGCCACGTGCGCACGGCTTCCACCGCCTTTTCGTCCAGGCCCATGCCAACCGAGCGTTGCACCCGGATGTCGTGCGGTCGTCCGTCCGGGCCGACGATCAGCCACAACACCACTGTGCCCTGGTACTTGGCTTTGCGGGCTTCCTCGGAATATTCAGGATCGGGCGAATAGACAGCACGCGGTGCGCTCACGCCACCGCCCACTCGGTACACGCCGCCGCCAATGCCGCCGCCGTAGCCCGGCCCCACTCCTGGTCCACGTCCGCTTCCCACCCCTCCGCCGCTGCCGCTGCCAATTCCGCCACCTGAACCAGTGCCGCTGGAAGGCGGCCCCAACACGCTCGACATGGGATCGCCCAGCGGTCCGGTGGTGGGCAGCTGAATGTGCGGTGGCACTACCACCGTGGGGTCAACCGCGAGTTTTGGATTCTCATTGCGCACGATCACGGCCGGTGGCGTGATCTGCTGATCCGATAATTTGGGCAGGGCACCTTTGGAAGCTTGCAACTTGTCGCGATCGCCGCCTCCTCCCCCGCCGCCCGCCTTGGTC
>DATGIY010000211.1:0-6623 GCA_035295475.1 Terriglobales bacterium | reverse complement strand
TAACGCCCTTATGGTCAAGTTCCTGGAAGTGGGCGGTCGTCCGGTAACCCTGCTGGATGGCGACCTGGTGCGCAAGCATCTCTCCTCGGAGCTGGGATTCTCCAAGGAGCACCGCGACATCAACATTCGCCGCATCGGCTTTGTAGCCTCGGAAATCACCAAGAACGGTGGCATCGCCATCTGCGCTCCCATTGCGCCATATGACACAGTGCGTAAGGAAGTCCGGCGCATGGTTGAACCCGGCGGCGGATTCATCCTGGTGCATATTGCCACCCCGCTCGACGTTTGCGAGCAGCGCGATCGCAAGGGCCTGTATGCCAAGGCGCGGGCTGGCCTGGTGAAACAGTTCACCGGCATTTCCGATCCCTACGATGTGCCCACCGATGCCGACGTGGTCATCAATACCACCGAGACCACCCCGGACGAGGCGGCGCAGGAAGTCCTGCTGCACTTGGAACGCGAAGGTTACATCGGCGGCAATTCCAACGGGGCCTAGAGGCCTTTGCCGCTGCATGCAGCAAATGAGAACTGGAGGCCGGGAACATCGTTCCTGGCCTCCGGCATGACGGAGAACAGTTTTTGTCCAGCCATTCGCTAGAAACTGAGGTGCTTGCTCGCATTCGCACGGCGCTGGAGCGCGCTGCCGAGGTAGTGGCCCGCTTTACGCCCGGCGCGATCGCCGTAGAGTATAAGAACGGTTACGATCCGGTCACTGAAGCTGATCGTGCGCTTGACGCAGCCCTGCGGGATGTCCTGCTGCAGGATGGCGAGGGGTGGCTTTCCGAAGAAACTGCCGACGATCAGGCCCGCCTGGGCAAGGAGCGGTTGTGGGTGGTCGATCCCCTGGACGGCACCCGCGAATTTGTGCAGGGCATTCCCGAATGGTGCATCTCCATCGCCTGGATACAGGCGGGAGAAGCTGTGGCCGGCGGCATTCTGAATCCTGCAACCAGTGAGCTCTTCCTTGGTTCCCGCGCCACCGGCGTGACTCGCAATGGCGTGCCTGTGCACGTAAGCCGGCGCCCTGCGCTTGCCGGCGCATTGGTATTGGGCAGCCGCAGTGAATTCAAGCGGGGCGAGTGGAAACCATTTCAGGACGGATCACTGGAGCTTCGTCCCGTCGGATCGGTGGCTTACAAACTGGCCCTGGTCGCGGCTGGCCTGGCAGATGCTACGTGGACCCTTGTTCCCAAGAATGAGTGGGACGTGGCCGCCGGGACAGCCCTGGTGCAGGCCGCCGGAGGCATCGTCCGCAACCTGGATAGCTCGCCAGTCACTTTCAACCGCAGTAATCCCCTTCTACCTGGCCTGATTGCCGCCGGCCCCACCCTCTATCCGGAAATCTCGCGCCTGTTGAATATCGCATCACCCGCCACCCTGGGCGCGCGCTAGGCTCTCAGCAGAAACACATCGTCAGGATTAGCGTGTAAGAGACAGCCAAGGGTGTCGTGTCAGTAGGCTGCCTGGTTGCGGGAAGAGAACACAATGTACTTGTATCCGATGAAGTTCCACACAAAGCTGCACGCCGTACCCACCAGGGCTGCAGCCGATGGCCACAGTTTCTCGAGTCCTACTGCGGGGGGCACGAACGTAGCCACATAGGACGCCGTACCTACATTCACTACCGCTCCGATCAGACTCACGATCAGAAATTGGCTGCCGGAGCGTACCAGGCTCTTCTGCCGTCCCGTGGCGCGGAAGGTCCAAACGCGATTCAGGTAATAGCTGTTCATGACCGCCACCATGAAGGAGGTGGTCTTGATCAGCATAAAATGCAGGCCCTTTTCCCCGGTGTGGGTCAGCTGAATAAGGAGGTTCAAGACCCCAAGATCGACGACCGTGTTGATGATCCCGACGATTACGAACCGCCAGGCTTCGGTTCGTAGTTGTCCCTTGCTGGGATTGGGGGGGAAATCAGAGCCCGAAGGATCCGGTGATCCCGGCTGCACACCGGGGTTGGCAACCATGCTCAAGTCTCACCTTTGGCATCAATCGGTGGCTGCCGCCAGAGCAAGACCACCTGACACGGACTTACGGAAATACTTTCGGGGCCAGTGGGGCCGGACCCCGTACTGATGTGAGCCCATTCTAACCTGTTCCCCTGCTTCTGGCCATCAGCCAGCACAAAGCACATCAGCTATTCTCTGTGCCGCCCGGCCATCCCACAGGGGCGGAATGCTGCCCTTTTTCTGCTGGCCACCGAGCAGGACCTCGACTTCCCGACGCAGGCGCTGTAAGTCACGTCCTACGAGGATGTTACTCCCTATGGTCACGGTGACCGGCCGCTCCGTGCTGTCCCGTACCGTCAGGCACGGCACCTTCAAGAAGGTGGTTTCTTCCTGGATTCCGCCCGAGTCGGTAATCACTACCAGGGCGCGCTGCTGGAGTCCCAGAAATTGCAGATAGGATTGTGGTTCCCATAATTGGAAACCGTCGCCCGGAGTGAACCCCAGCTGGCTGATCTTCTGCCGCGTCCGCGGGTGCACAGGAAAAATGACCGTCACTCGCCGGCTAATCTCCTCCAAAACCTGCAGTAGTCCACTCAGCATCTGCGGATCATCCACGTTGGACGGCCGATGCAGGGTCACGAGCGCGTAATCCCTGGGTAGCTTTTCCGGCAAAGAATCCGCGGCCTTCGGCAGCAGGCGAACCAGAGTATCGATCATCACATTCCCTACCAGCCTGATCCGCTCTGCCGGTATGCCTTCCCGCAGCAGATTCTGGTCGCCGTCCGCGGATGGCGTGAACAGCAAGTCAGCGATCTGATCGGTCAGCAGACGGTTGATTTCCTCCGGCATGCGCCGATCAAAGGATCGCAGTCCGGCTTCGACGTGGGCCACGGGAATGTGCAACTTACTGCACACCAGCGCCGCCGCAATCGTGGAATTCACGTCGCCATAAACCAGCACCCAATCGGGCCGCGAGTCCTGCACCACAGACTCGAAGCGCATCATGATCTGTCCCGTCTGGAAGGCATGGGTACCGGAACCGACCGCCAGGTTGAAATCCGGCTCGGGAATCTCCAGCTCCCGGAAGAACACATCCGACATGTTCTGATCGTAGTGCTGCCCGGTGTGGACCAGCGCCTGCCGCATACCACCCTTTGCCCCCAGGGCGCGCACCACGGGCGCAGCCTTCATGAAATTGGGACGTGCCCCTACTACGTGGACGCAGTACATGTTTCGGCGCGTATCTCCGCGGCGGCGCTCTCAGCGCGCTTCAATCAAGTACACCATGAAATAGAGGCAAAGGAGAAGGAGACCGCCCTTGATGAACCAAACTGCTACATCCATTAACTTCGGCCCTCGACATTGAAATCGCCCTCTCAGGCCAGAAAATACGCGGAGAGGGCTCGCTGTAAGCTGGGAATATCCAGGTGCGGGGTCTGCGACTCGTACTTCGCCGCCCAGCAGACCTGGTTGATTAAATCGCGCGGATAGCAGGGACGAAGTGGTTCTCCCGCCTGCTCCAGAGCGGCTATCACTGAGTCCACCACGCTGCTCTGGTATTGCAGCTGGTTTTCCACGCACACGCGCCGGAATATTTCGTGAAATGCCTCCCGGGTCACTGGATCCAGCTTGATCTTGGTCTGAATGCGCCGCAGGAACGCGGGCTCCACCACCTCCGCGGGATTGCGGTTGGTGGCGAATATGACCATAACGTCAAACGGTACTTCAATCTTCTTGCCGCTCTTCAGGGTCAGAAAATCGATCTTGCGGTCCAGCGGCACTACCCAGCGATCCAGCAGTTCCGAGGGCCGCACCCTCTGGCGGCCAAAATCGTCAATAATCAGCACGCCATTGTTCGCCTTCATCTGCGCGGGAACGCTATAAAAGCGCGTGGCGGCGTTAAACCCCAGGTCAAGCATGTCCAGGGTTAACTCTCCCCCAACCACTACCTTCGGCCGCCGGCACAATTCCCATCTCCGATCCACCAGAGCTGACGGCGCTCCTAGACTTTTGTGGACGACGGGGTCATAGACCGAAAGGATGTCGCCATCGACTTCAATGGCATGGGGTACCCAAACGTGGTGCTCGCTGAATAATTCGCCTAGCTTCTCCGCCACACTGGTTTTGCCGGTGCCGGTCGGTCCATATAAGAAGATGGCGCGACCCGACTGCACCGCCGCACCCAACTTGGGCAGCACATCGGGCTCGAGCACCAGATCCGTGAACACACGCTCCAAATCTGCAGGTTTTACATCCTTACTGATCGCCGCCTGCGCCTGTACCTGGGACATATAAGCTTCCAGGGAAACCGGCGCCGCCCCCGTATAGTGGTTGATTTCCAACAGCTGCTGGGCTCGCTCCCGGCCCTTGGCGCTGCAGATCAACCGGTGGACGTTGCCCACCATGCCGGTCACTTCACACAATTGTTCCCGGCGCAAGAACCAGAAGATTTCCTGGGCCACGGCCAAGCTGGTACGCAGGTGGTTGGCAACGTCCAGAAGGGAAATTTCGCCGTTTAGATAGATAATCTTACAGGCCAGCTCATAGAGCAACATCGGCCGAACGCCCATTTTCGCCAGGCAATCAGGCTCCTGTGGCGCGATAGAGGCCGAACTCTGAGGTGCGACGGTGGTTGACACAAAAGCTCGCTGGAACGCGCCGGCAGCGCTTCCTTGCAGGAGAATACCATAGCCGAACCGGCCATGGATGCCGCTTCCCTTTGACAGTGCTTCCCCGACAATGCTTCCCTGGGCCGCCGCCGTTCCCCTTGGCATGGCTTCCCAGCCCTGCGCTTTTCCTCCTCACACTGCTAACCGCCTCGCTGGCTCTTCGTCTAAAGGGCCGCGGAAAGACATAAAACGGGCCCTGGATTCGGTCGGTTTTCAAAACCATTTTCAGGGAGCGACGTATGCGAAATATTCGGGTGTGGGGCGTAGTTCTGGGCCTGCTAGTTCTCGCCGGTTTTTGCCAGGCGCAATCGGCCCTGCTCAACTTGCCCCGGCAGAGCCAGCACGCGGTTATCACCCAGCGCGTCGGCATTACTGATATCACCATCAACTA
The DNA here is from genome assembly GCA_035295475.1 of Terriglobales bacterium. Classification (GTDB taxonomy): domain Bacteria; phylum Acidobacteriota; class Terriglobia; order Terriglobales; family Acidobacteriaceae; genus JAICWP01. Next base: position 1,614 of record DATGIY010000211.1, on the reverse strand, counting down.
CCATCGCCCGCTGGTCAACGGGCGCAAGGTCTGGGGCGACCTGGTGCCCTACGGACAGGTCTGGCGCGCCGGTGCCAACGAGAACACCACCATTTCCTTCAGCGATCCCGTCACCATCGAAGGCCAGCCTCTGGATAAGGGCGTTTACGGCCTGCACATGATTCCCGGGAAAAATGAATGGACGGTCATCTTCTCCCATGCCGCAACTTCCTGGGGCAGCTTTACCTACAAGCAGGCGGAAGACGCCCTGCGGGTCACGGTAAAGCCGCAGGCCGCCGACATGCACAATGCATTGACCTACGACTTCGATCAGCTCACGCCTACTTCCGCGGTCGTGGAACTGGAATGGGAGAAGGTTGCGGTGCCCTTCAAGGTGGATGTTGATGTAAACAAGATCGTCGAGGCCAGCCTGCACCGGCAACTGCGCGGCCTGCCGCAATACACCTGGGAAGGCTGGGACGACGCCGCCAACTATCTCCTGGCGCAAAAGACTGATCTGGACGAGGCCCTGAAGTATGAGGACCAGTCTATCCAAGTGGAAAAGCGCTTCGACAACGAACTGACCAAAGCCAACATCCTGCAGGCTATGGGCCGCAAGGATGAGGCCGACAGCACGCGCAAGCTGGCATTGTCGCTGGCTAATCCCCTGCAATTGCATTTGTACGCCAGAACACTGCAGGCCCAGAAGCACCAGGATGAGGCGTTTGCCATTTTTCGGGAAAACGCCGCCAAACATCCCGACGAATGGTTCGTGCACACGGGAATGGCGCGAATCTACTCCAGCCAAGGCAAGTTCGACGATGCCGTGAAGGAGATGAATCTGGCGCTGGCCGGCGCTCCCGACGGGCAAAAGAGCTACGTCGAAGGCCTGGTGAAGCGCCTTGAGGCAAAGCAGAATATTAACTGAAGCGGTAGTCGGTAGCTGGTAGTCGGTGCCTAATTGTTGTCGCTAGTTGTTGGTCGCCGGTGGTTCGTTCTGGTTGGTCTGTGATTTATCTTTTCGCGGTGCTAACCTCAGTTCCACCGGGAGGAAGATTATGCGACATATTCTTGTCCTGATCCTGCTTGCCGCCTGCCTGCCGCTTTTTGCGCAGAGTCCGAAAACGCAGGACAAGCCGACGCTCAAGAGCATTCTGCTGGAGCAATTGCGTTCCACACACAACAAGGCGGAGTGGTTCGTGCCCGCCAACACCGCGGTAGCAGGGCTGACGCCGGAACAGGCCAGCTGGGCCGACGGCAAGGGCAATCATTCCGTCGGCCAACTGGTGAATCACCTGATATTTTGGGACCGCCGCTCTCTGGAGAAATTCGAGGGCAAGCCCCTGGAGAAATACAACGGCAACAACGACGAGACCTTCACCAGCTTCGACAGCAAGCAGTGGAACGCGGCCGTCCAGCAACTGGATCAGGTTATGACCGACTGGGAAAATGCGGTCGCCTCCGCGGACGACAGTAAACTGCAATCCTGGTATTCCACGATCGCGCACGTGGGAACACACAACGCCTACCACATCGGGCAGATTATCTACGTGAGAAAGGAGCAGGGAGCGTGGAACCCGGCGAACGGAGTGAAGTGAATGCCTATTGTTTGGTAAAGGCGGACCCGGCCGATTA
>DATGIY010000210.1:0-2776 GCA_035295475.1 Terriglobales bacterium | reverse complement strand
AGAAGTGTACCGGGTCGCGCAACTTGCCTGTCGCCAATAGCCTCAGCCATCGGTGCTTCTCCGCCAGCACAAACGCCTCGCCCCCGGCCTCCAGCGCATCCCGATACCCCTCCTCAATTGCCTCCGCGGCATTTCGCCGCGACAGGCTCAGGTGGTCTTCCAGAATCGCCATGTGCGCGCTGGCTGCCAGCCGTACAAGGTCAATCGCGTACGACGCGGGAAATACTTCATCCAGGTCGTTGACTCCCCAGATCAGCCGGCCCTCGGCGTCGCGCCACGTCCCGAAGTTCTCAACGTGCAGGTCTCCCACCGCGAGCACCCGAGGCGCCTTTGCAAGCTCCTCGCATACCAGCGGCCACGCCTGCAGCCACCGGTAGAACGTTGCACGAAAAAAGGGGAACGCTCCCTCCGCCATGTGCCGGTGCTTCAGCGCGAGGTCCTCCCTGACGATCGGCAGTTGGGCGGCCAGCCATGTCTCAAAATCGGCTGTTGCTTCGAGGATAGGCGGCAAGCCGCGTTGTTTGGGCATGTCGGTCAAGACCGGGCAAACCGGCTCGCGGGCGCACGTGCAATGCGACGGTAACCAACCCAGGAAACGAGCGGCCCATGATAATCGAATTTCCTGATTGTGGGCAGCGTCTCGGGCCGAAGCAGCCGGCTATTCGAATCGCAGCGCCTTCAGCGGGCTTACCCGTGTGGCCCGCCATGCCGGCACCCAGCAGGCGAAGAGCGCCACTCCGAAAAGCAGAGTTGCCACGACGCCATAGGTCACCGGATCGTTCGCTTTCACACCATAGAACACGCCTGCCAACAGCCGTGTGCCGGCGAAGGCAACCGCCAGCCCTGTTGCCAGCCCGATTCCCACCGCGCCAAACCCTTGCCGCAGGACCATGCGCAGGATGTCCTTCGGCGTCGCTCCCACGGCCATTCGAATTCCAATTTCGTGCGTGCGCTGCGCAGCCGCGTACGACGCCACGCTATACACCCCAACCACCGCCAGCACCAGTCCCAGCAGCCCCATCGTTGTCGTCAGTTGCGCCCCAAGCCGGAAAAACAAAAATCCATTCACTCCCTGAATCGCCTGGTTCATCGTTTGCAGTTCCGTCACCGACAGATTCGGCGCCATCTCCCTAACCACGGCCTGCACCTGCGTCGAAAGCGTTTGCGGCGGCACCGAGGTGCGCAGATGAATCGTCCGCATCGGCATATACTCCTGCAGCAGCGGCCGGTAAAAGAATGGCTGTGCCTCCTCCGTTACTCCGCGATATTTCCCATCCTGCACCACGCCGACTACCTGAACGAATGGTCCGGTCGCGTCCTTTGTGCTGAATCGTTTCCCCAGCGCTTCCTGGTTTGGCCAAAACTTCTTGGCCATCGCCTCCGAGATGATCGCTACCGCAGGCGTCTTATCGTTGTCGGCCTCGGTGAACGTCCTTCCCTGGCGGAGGGGAATCCGCAATGTCTCGAAGTATCCTGTGGACACCATGTTGTATTGAACGCTCGGCGGCTGTTCGCCCGGCGGTACCGCACGTCCTTCGACATACACGTTGTCGTACCCGCTTATGACCCCAAGCGGCACGGTAAACGCTTGCCCCACGGAAACCACTCCGGGCAGGCCCCTCAGCCGCGTCTCCAGTTCGCGATAAAAATCCCGCCCCCGCGTCTCGTCAAACCCCGCCTGTTGCACATCCACCGTAAAATCCAGCACGTTGTTTGGATCGAAACCCAGAGAAACCTTCTCCGCCTTCCCCAGGCTTCGCACAAACAAGCCCGCAACCACCAGCAGCACGAGCGACCCGGCCACCTGCGCCACCACCAGTGTCCCGCGCACCCATTGCCGCTTCCGCCCTGCCGACGACCCGCGTCCGCCTTCATGCAAGATCGTTCCCAGATCCCGCCGCGCCACCCGCATTGCCGGAAACACGCCCACAATCATGCCGGTCAGAATCACCGCGAGCAGCGCAAACAGGTACACGCGTCCATCCGGCTGCACATTCAATCGAACCGGCAAGTCCGTCCCCAGCGAAATGGACGCAACAAAATCCGTCGCCCAGTACGCCAGCAGCATTCCGCCCGCGCCTCCCAGTAGCGCCAGCAACAGGCTCTCCGTCAGATACTGCCGGATCAGTCGCGAGCGTCCCGCGCCGAGCGCCGCGCGAATGGCCATTTCCCGCTGCCGCACCGTCGCCCGGACCAGCAGCACATTGCTTACGTTGAAGCACGCCACCAGCAGCACCAGTCCCGCCAGCACCATGAACGCCGCTGCAATCGGCCGCAAGCTGTCTCCGTCTCCCGGGTCCGGCCGCGCGCTGTTCTCCGGCAGCACGCGCACACTGATGCCTTTATCCACATCTGCGTGGTCGTGTGCCAGCCTCTCGGCCTCCACATTGACCGCCGCTTCCGCCTGCTTCAGGCCCACTCCCGCCTTCAGCCGCCCGATCAAAGCAAGCGAGCGCTGGCCGCGCTTCGTCCAAAGGTCCGTGCTCTTGTCGTCGTCCTTTACTCCAATCTCCGCGCTTAGGGGCACATACAAGTCCGAATCCACGATCGAATAGGTTCCGTTAAATCCTTTCGGCGCCACTCCCACTATCGTCATCGGGTGCCCGTTCAATTCCACGTGCCGTCCCACTACGTTCGGGTCGCCGCCAAAGCGCTTGTGCCAATACGAATACCCAAGCACGACCACCGGGTCAGCGCCCGGCGTCTGACCCTCATTCGGCAGAATCAACCTTCCTGCCGCCGGCTGGATGCCCAGCATCGAAAAGTAATTCCCTGT
>DATGIY010000209.1:0-4868 GCA_035295475.1 Terriglobales bacterium | reverse complement strand
TGTTTAGCCGTCGGCTCTTGGCTCTCGGCCTTCGGCGGCCACGGTACGGCCAATAGCCGACGACCGATGGCCGAGAGCCTGAGGTAGCCGGGCTTCGCCCGGCCCGACAGCCGGGGCGGCTGTCGCCACACAGGTATTGATCTAGAAATATCTTGCTAAGATAAGGCTGTGCGCAAGTACTGGGAGACACCGCCAACAGCCGCAGGCAGTAGCGCCTGTGCGACGAAGGCGGGGTGTGTGCCCGATTCCGTTTTTCTGGGCGGCGTGCGCATTGCTCCGGCTACGCTGCTGGCGCCTATGTCGGGCATCACGGACACGGTTTTCCGGCGATTTATACGCAATCTGAGCGGTTGCGGGCTGATCATGACCGAGTTCACCTCGGCTGACGGCATGCTGCGCGACAAGCACATGCGCGGCCGCTATCTGCACTTCTACGACGACGAGCACCCCATCTCGGCGCAGCTTTTTGGCAGCGATCCGCAGGTGATGGCCGACGCCGCCCGCATGGTAGAGGATCTTGGTTTCGACCTTGTGGACCTCAACCTGGGCTGCCCGGCGAAGAAAGTTGTGAAATGCAACGGTGGTTCCGGCCTGCTGCGCGATTTGCCCGCCATCGGACGCATTTTCAAAGCGGTGCGCGCGGCGGTGAAGATTCCCTTTACGGTGAAATTTCGCCTGGGCTGGAGCGACGACGAAATCGTATGCGTGGATTTGGCGCGCATGGCCGAAGACTGCGGCCTGGCCGGAGTTGCATTGCACGCCCGTACCCGCGAGCAGGGGTATAGCGGGCAGGCGCGCTGGGAGTGGATTGCGTCGGTGAAGCAGGCAGTCAGAATCCCGGTGATCGGCAACGGCGACATTCGCATGCCAGAAGACGCCGCCGCCATGGTCGGCATGACGGGCTGCGATGCGGTCATGATCGGGCGCACGGCCGCGTCCAATCCCTGGATCTTCCGCCAGATTGCGCAGTACACGGCCGCCGGAACCTATAGCGAGCCAAGCGAGGCGGACCGCTACGAAATGATCCGCACCTACTTCCAGATGCTGATCGAAGAAGAGTTGCCGGGAACGGAAGGCAAGATGAAGCAGTTTGCCTCCTGGTTCACGCACGGCGTGGCCAATGGCGCCGGCCTGCGCAAAGCCATCTACGAATCACGCAGCGGGCGGGAAATTCTGGCCCGGGTGGACGACTTCTTCTCCGCCCGTGTTGGTGGCGGCACCGCTTCGCGGCTCCCCATGGGAACGGCGACAGCGTCGTGACAGCCGGCGGCAATCTGTGTCAACCTACCTGGCTACATGATCTGCTTCTCCCTGCTTCTATTAGCGACCATGGCTTCCACCACGCCATCGCCATATACGGCCGACCTTTCCCTCGATAGCCATCACATTGCCCGGGATTTTGCGCCGGATGGCGATCTTTCCAAACCCGTTTGGCAGCACGCCACACGGGCCACTTTCGAGCACAACTACACCGGCGAAAAAACCTACCCGGAACTGAAGACGGAAGTGGCCAGCCTGTGGAGCGACCACTACGTGTACTTCGCATTCTGGTGCAAATACAGGCACATAAGCACCTACCAGGGCGAAGACCCGGCGCGGGAACGCTGGGAATTGTGGGAACGCGACGTGGTGGAGGTCTTCCTTAATCCGCAGCCGGAGAGGGTTAAGCACTATTACGAATTCGAGGTCGCCCCCAATAACCAGTGGCTGGACTTGGAGATTGATCTCGACAAGAAGCCGTTTAACGACGCGGGTTGGAATTCAGGTTTCGAGCACGCAGTGCGGATTGACCGCCAGCATCAAGAATGGATGTGCGAAATACGAATTCCCCTGCGCGCTTTGCAGACGCATCTCACCGCCGGGTCAGAATGGCGGGGCAATTTTTATCGCGCCGAGGGTACAGGTTTAGACGAACAGCGATGGCTAATGGCCTGGAGCACGGTCGTGGCCCGAGCGCAAGCCTTCCATAACCCCAGCCGCTTCGGCATCATCCGCTTTCGGGCGAAACACTAGCAAACAAGCATGTTTTGCTAGCACCCGGCCGCGCCTCGGGAGGCGCGGATTCGATTTGGGAATAGGTGTAGGGTTGGGAGCGCCGTCCCCTTTTGTAAGGGGTACGGCTTGGCGAGTTCGCCTAGCGCGCGTGCTACGGTGAGCCTGTGAGCGCCCCGACCATTGCGCCCGCACTTGTCCCGCCCGCCGCGGGATCCCTGGCGGATACCGCGCCAGCTACCACCAGCAAGCAGCCAATCCGCATTTTTCTGGTGGAAGACAACGAGGATGATGCCGTGCTGTTTCGGCATCTGTTAGCCAGCTCGCTGCCCGAAATGCCCGTTCACCTGGCGCATGCCCCCGCCATTGCGCCCGCGCTGGAGCAGCTGCAACAGGCCAGCTATGACGTGCTCTTCCTGGACTACCAGTTAGGGGCAGGAACGGGCCTGGAGCTGTTAGGGGAATTGCGCCGCCGGGGGGTGGAAACGCCGGCAGTTTTCCTCACCGGCCATGGAGATGAGCAGGTGGCGGTGCAAGCCATGAAGAGCGGCGCCTGCGACTACCTGTCCAAAGGCAAGCTGGATTCCACCTCTCTAAAGCGGACGCTGCGCTTCGTTGTCAGTCTCCATGAGCACCAGAGCCGGCTCAAGCAGGCGCAGGCGGAATTGCGGCTGCGTGAGGAACGCTTTCGCGCCCTGGTGGAGAATGCCTTTGATGCCACCGTGCTGATGAACGGACAAGGCACGATTCTGTGGGCGAGTAATTCCTCGCAGCGGGTGCTGGGGCTCAGTCCACAGCAGCTTATCGGCAGCGATGGTCTGGAACTGCTGGACGGGGACCAGCCCGGTGCGGCGCAGCAAGTCTGGGACGATCTTCTACGACGTCCGGCGGCGCCGGTGCAGCTGGCGTTTCGGCACAAGAACAACGAGTGGCGGGACATCGAGGGCGTGGGTTCGAACTGGCTGGGCCAATCGGCCGTGGGGGCGATCGTCTTCAATTTTCGCGACGTAACCGAGCGGCGGCGGGCGGAGGAGAAGCTACGCAAGCTTTTCAGCGCGGTAGAACAGGCAGCCGATGGCGTGGTTATCACCGATTGTGAGGGAAGCATTCAGTACGTCAATCCGGCTTTCGAAACGCTGACCGGGTACCCGCGGGAAGAGGTCCTGGGCCGCAATCCGCGGCTGCTCAAATCGGGAATGCAGGATGGCCATTTCTACCAGGATATGTGGGCCGCCATTCTGCGCGGCGAAGTGTTCCGGGGAGTGCTGATCAATCGCAAGAAAAGCGGGGAACTTTATTACGCGGAAAAAACCATTACGCCGGTGCGCGATCCCACGGGACGGATTACGCACTTCATTTCCAACGACCGCGATATTACCGAGCGCCGCAAGCTGGAGGAGCAGCTGGCGCAAGTGCAAAAGATGGATGCCATTGGGCAGCTGGCGGGGGGTGTAGCGCACGATTTCAATAACCTGCTGATGGTCATCAGCAGTTATGCCGAGCTCATGCTGGACGCGACCGCGGCGGACAGCCCGCTACGCCACCACGGGGAAGAGATTCTCAAAGCTGCGCGGCGCGCCGCCGACCTGACGCGGCAGCTGCTTACTTTCAGCCGCAAACAGCTGCAGGCCTTGCGCGTGCTGAACCTCAACAGCGTCCTACAGGAGATCTGCCGAACGCTGCCCCGGCTAATCGGAGAAGACATCCAGCTTTCCTTCAAACCCGGCCAGGACCTGTGGCCGGTCAAAGCCGATCCCGTACAGCTGGAACAGATCGTGATGAACCTGGCCACCAACGCGCGCGATGCTATGCCCCATGGCGGGCAGCTCAGCATCGAAACCGGCAATATCGAATTGGATGAGGCTTATTGCCGGACGCATCCGGAAGCGACTCCCGGGGAATACGTTCAGCTGACCGTCAGCGACTGCGGAGTGGGCATCGAGCCCGCGATTCTGCCGCATATTTTCGAACCTTTTTTTACAACCAAGGAGAAAGGAAAAGGAACCGGGCTGGGGCTGGCCACCATTTACGGCATTGTCAAACAGAGCGCGGGCCATATCACGGTGCGGAGTGAAAAAGGAACCGGCACGACGTTCCAGGTTTTTCTGCCGCGGGCGACGGCGGCGGCGGCGGATTCATATCGGTCCGCTCGCTCGGGACAGGCCCTGGCTGGGCAGGAGACGGTGCTGCTGGTGGAAGACGAGCAGGCGGTGAGGGATTCAGAACGGGAATATCTGGAACGGCAGGGCTATACCGTGATCGTCGCAGCCAATGGGGCGGAAGCCCTGGAGCAAGCGCACAGTTGTGGCAGGACAATTCACCTTCTGGTCACCGATGTAGTGATGCCTAAGATGAGCGGCGGGGAACTGGGGCAGAAGCTGGCGGCGCAAATGCCGCACCTGAAGGTGCTCTACGTTTCCGGATATGCCGAGAACACGGTTCTGCAGCATGGCCTGGCGGAACTGGGCAGTTGCTTCCTGCAGAAGCCGTTCACATTAAAAGCGCTGGCCGCCAAGATCCGCGAAGTGCTGGAGTCGGAACCTTGATCAGCCAGGGGGAGAACTAAGAAATGGCAACACCGGTCCATGCTCGACCGGCAATCGGGCCGCTGATTGTTGGTGACCCGAGCAGATCGGGGCGGGAGCAGGTCCGGCCGGGGAGCCGTGGGACGGAGCCCTTCCCTGAGCCTATGCCCCGCTGGCCAGCCGTGGTTATCACAGGCACGGGTCTACTTAGCCTGGTAATGGGACTGCTGGTAGTGGCGGGATGGCATAGCGGGCTCATTCTGTCATCCACCGCCCTCCAGTTTGAATCGGTTCCAGTGCGCTACAACACCGGGATCTGTTTTATTTTCGGTGGATTCGGCCTGCTGCTGC
>DATGIY010000208.1:0-9545 GCA_035295475.1 Terriglobales bacterium | reverse complement strand
CGGAATCGTTTGTGGCGCGGCCGCCCTCGGCCGCGAGCCAGCTGCTCAGCCGTCTTCGTTCGTACCTGATTTTTGACCCGCTGATCTGGTCTTACACCATCGTTCTGGCCATCTCGTCGCTGCTGTCGTCGTTTATCGATCGCGGTGGGCGCATTCAACACGCCCACGCCCGCCTGTGGTCCTGGCTCATCCTCAAAACCACGCTTTCGCCGCTGACCGTCCGCGGCCTCGATCGCATCGACACTTCCCGGCCGCACCTCTACGCCGTCAATCACGCCTCGGCCATGGACATTCCTGTGCTCTACGTGGGGCTGCCCTTCCAGTTCCGCATCGTGGCCAAGAAGGAGCTGTTCCGCTATCCCTTCATGGGCTGGCATCTGAGTCGCTCGGGACAGGTGCGCATCGACCAGCAGAATCCGGCCAAGTCCATCGGCATGCTCAAGTCGGCGGTCAAGACGCTGCAATCAGGCATGCCGCTGGTCATTTTTCCCGAAGGTGGCCGCACCCCGACCGGCCAGGTGAAGGAATTTCTGGCGGGCGCATTTTTTCTGGCCATCAAAGCCCAGGTGGATATCGTGCCCATGGCCATCGTGGGCAGCTACGAGATGCTCAAGATGAACACCTTCCACATCAAGCCGCGCCCGCTGGAACTTCTGGTCGGTGATCCCATCCCCACCACCGGCCTGACCCTGCGCGACATGGAGGCCGTGTCCGCCCGGGTCAGGAGTGCCATCGAGGATCTCTACTACTCCCGCTCCGCCATTCCCGATCCCCGCCCCTGAACATGCGCGGGCAAGGCCGCACCCGTCTGCGATGCCTGTGCGGGGACAGCCGCCCTCGGCTGTCCAGGGCGGGTCGAAGACCCGCCCTCCACATGCTAAACTCAATATTTCACAGCACATCCGCTTTCCATGGCCGACACCATCAAAATCAAGCTGCCCGACGGCAGCCTTAAGGAAGAGCCCAAAGGCGCGACCGCGCTCGACGTGGCCGGCCAGATCAGCCCGCGCCTGGCTTCAGCCGCGCTGGTGGCCAAGTCCAACGGCGACCTGATTGACCTCACCAAGCCTCTCGAAAAGGACACCGACCTGCGCATCCTCACTGAAAAGGATCAGGAAGCGCTGCAGGTTTACCGTCACTCCACCGCCCACCTGATGGCCGCCGCCGTGCTCGAGCTCTTCCCCGAGACCAAGCTGGGCCACGGCCCCGCCACCGACACCGGCTTCTTCTACGATTTCTACCGGCCAACTCCGTTCACCCCGGAGGACCTGGAAAAAATCGAAAAGAAGATGCAGGAAATCGTGCAGCGCGACGAGCCTTACGCCCGCGAGTGGCTGCCCCATGAGCAGGGCCTGGCGCAGTTTCGCCAGGAAGGCGACTTCATGAAGTGCCACTTCATCGAGCAGTTCACCAGGCCCGATGAAAAAATTTCCATTTACCGCACCGGCAAGTTCACCGACTTCTGCCGCGGCCCGCACCTCCCCTCCACCGGTAAGATCAAGGCGTTCAAATTGCTGAACATCGCCGGCGCCTACTGGCTGGGTGATGAAAAAAATCCCCAGCTGCAGCGCATCTACGGCACCGCCTTCTTCAGCAAGAAGGAGCTGGACGACTACCTCCACCAGCTGGAAGAGCAGAAAAAGCGCGACCACCGTGTGCTGGGCAAGCAGCTCGACCTGTTTTCCATTCAGGAACTGGCCGGGCCCGGGCTCATCTTCTGGCACCCCAAGGGCGGCATCATCCGCAAGACCATGGAAGACTGGATGCGCGACGAGTACCTCAAGCGCGGCTACTCGCTCGTGTATACCCCCCACGTCGCCCGCGTGGATTTGTGGAAGACCAGCGGCCACGAAGGCTACTACGCGCAGAATATGTTTACCCCCATGGGGCTCGACGATGCCGATTACCGCATCAAGCCCATGAACTGCCCTTTCCACATCCTGATTTACAAGGACCAGCTCCGCTCCTACCGCGACCTGCCCGTGCGCCTGGGCGAGCTGGGCACCGTTTATCGTTACGAGCGCTCCGGCGTGATGCACGGCCTGTTGCGGGTGCGCGGCTTTACCCAGGACGACGCCCACATCTTCTGCACTCCCCAGCAGATCGGGGACGAAATCCTTGGCTGCCTCGATTTTGCCCTGGAAACCCTGCGCGCCTTCGGCTTCGAGCAGTACACCGCCGAGCTTTCTACCTGGGATCCCAAGGACCGAAAGAACTTTCTCGGCAGCGATGAACAGTGGGAAGGCGCCAACCGCTCCCTGGAGAATGCGCTCCAGCTGCGCAGCATTCAGTACAAGATCATTCCCGGCGAAGCCGCCTTCTACGGTCCCAAGATCGACATGAAGCTGGTGGACGCGATCGGCCGCCTGTGGCAGCTCTCCACCATTCAATTCGACTTCAATTTGCCGCAGCGCTTCGGCCTGGAGTACGTGGGCGAAGACGGCCAGCGCCACCAGCCGGTAATGGTTCACCGCGCCCTGTTCGGCTCCGTCGAGCGCTTCTTCGGCGTGCTGATCGAGCACTATGCGGGCGCATTTCCCGTGTGGCTCTCACCCGTGCAGGCGGTGCTGATCCCCATTAGCGAGCGCCACCACGATTACGCGCAGAAAGTTGCTGATCAGCTCAAGGCCGCCGGCGTGCGCGTCCACGTGGATCCCCGCAATGAAAAGATGAATGCCAAGATCCGCGAGCACACCCTGCAGAAGGTTCCATTTCTGCTCGTGGTAGGCGATAAAGAGGCTGAAGCCGGCAAGGTCAGCGTGCGCACCCGCGCTAAAGGGGATGAAGGCCAGGTCCCGGCGGCCGATTTTCTCGCCCGCATCACCCGCCTGATTAGTTCCAAGTCCGCCGCTCTGGATTAGCTATTGCATCGGGATTTCATTCGCGGGTAGGCACAGCCGCCCTCGTCGGCACCGACTGTGTAGGCACAGCCGCCTCGGCTGTGTGGCCGGGCGCAGCCCGGCTAATAATCAGGCGAGCTCCGCTCGCCCGGACACCCGGGGGCGGCTGTCCCTACGTATTCATCTGTATTGGAGAATCTACTTCGTCGTCAGCCCCACGCTGGCGCCGCTGGCCATATCCATATACACATACGACTTCAGCACTTCGCGAAACGCGGGCAGCGCCTCGCCCATCGCCTCTTTCGAACGCGAGCTCAGCACCAGCAACGCCACCACCTGCGGCTCATCCACATAGGCCACCAGCTCATACGAGCCCTGGTTCACGCCATAGTAGAAGCGCACCTTGGCCAGCTGACTGTCGCCCGCGGGCAGGTCGCGCGCCTCCACTACGTTCATCTTGGGAAAGCGCTGCCGGAATCCCGCCAGGTCGCTTTCCATCAGCTGCTGCAGCGTCTGTCCCTGTTGCTTCTCCGCGATGTTGGGATAAATCACGCTGTCCGCCTGGTCCCAGCTCGAGCCTTGCGGATAGAGCACGCAGCACGTGCCCATGCGCTCGCCCGTAGCCCGGTCCAGCACCCAGCCCTTGGGCACCGACACCATGAAGCCGCCGTGTTCGGAGTAAATGATGGCCGCGCTCTGCTGCTCTGCCACCGTGGGCATCTTCAATTTTGGGACGGAGGCGGCGGACGGCACGGTCGCCGGAGTCGTAAGGTTAAGAAGCAAAACCGCCAGGACGTTCAGCAGCATGAATTCGGACCTCGGGCTCAAAGCCCTGCCACTGATTCCCCTGGTGACCTCATGCTAGCTCTCGCCCCACTGCTCCCGGAAGATTACCAACGACAGCCGTACTGCCGCGCTGAATTGCCCCGCTTGGGCCTGGCCATGGCACCTTCGTGCCCGTAACCGTTTTTCAAACAATGTCCGCTGCTTCTGCAAGCCGGCCGCAAGCTCATCGCCGGCAGCTAAGCATGCGCCGCTTTGGATTACCATGTTGAGGTGCACGAGCTCGCCCAGCGCGTCGGCCGCTTCCTTCGCGAACGGGACCTGTTGCGCCCCGGCGACCGCACCGGAGTCGCCGTTTCCGGTGGCATTGATTCTGTGGCGCTGCTTCGCCTTCTGCTGGAGCTGCGCGAAGAACTGGGCCTGGTGCTCTCGGTCGTCCACGTGAACCACAAGATTCGCGGGGCGGAGGCCGATGCCGATCAGCAGTTCGTGGCGGATTTGGCTTGCGCTCATGGCCTGCGGGTGCACGTCTTTTCCGGCGATGCCCCTGCTTACGCCGCCGCACACCACCTTGGTCTGGAAGCCGCCGCCCGCGCCATCCGATACCAGTATTTTCAGCAGCTCCTGACCGATGGCTTGCTCGATAAAGTGGCCACCGCCCACACCCTCGACGATCAGGCTGAAACCGTGCTTCTGCGCCTGGCCCGCGGCACCGGCATTACCGGCCTCGCCGGGATCTACCCCAAATGGTCACTGGCCGGCGGCCAGTGCGAGGAAACAGCAGGCCCAGATACTTGTGTGGGGACAGCCGCTCTCGGCCGGACCAGCAGTTCCGGTGGTTTTCCCTCAGCCAAGGCCATCGTGCGCCCGCTGCTGGCCATTCAGCGCTCCGATCTCCAGTTGTATCTCGAGTCGCTCTCCCAATCCTGGCGCGAGGACGCCACCAACCTCGACCTTCGCTACGCCCGCAATCGTGTCCGCCACAAGCTTTTGCCCCTGCTGCAAAGCGAGCTCAATCCCCGCATCCGTGAGCTTCTCGCCGAAACCGCCGAGCTCGCGCGCGCCGAGGAGGATTATTGGGCCGCCATCATTTCTGCCGCGCTCTCCAAAGTGTGGACCGCCTCCTCCGAAACTGACCAGTACGGCTTGCGCATCAGCGAACTTCGCCGCCTGCCCTTGGCCGTGCAGCGGCGCCTCGTCCGCGCGGCGGCGCAATCTTTGGGTTTGCATCTCGAATTTCATCATGTGGAAGAAATCCTCGCCCTGGCCGCTTCCCCCGCCAGCGGCGAAAAGCAGGTCCCCATCGCGGATGGCTGGCGCGCGCTGCGAGCGCGCCATTCGCTCACATTTCAGCCCCCATCATCCGCCCCAACCACGGCAGCTCGCGACTTCGAATACCCGCTTTCCATTCCCGGGGAAATCTCTGTGCCTGAAACTGGAACTCGTTTTTGCGCTACCCTCGGCCCGCCCATCTCCGGAACTCCGGCCTACGATCCTGGCCGCTTGCCCGGTGTTGTGCAGGTGCGCAACTGGCGTCCCGGCGATCGCTTCTGGCCGGCGCACAGCCGTGCTCCCAAGAAGGTGAAGGAATTGCTGCAGCAGCGTAAGGTGCCCCTGGCGCAGCGCCCGGCTTGGCCGGTCATTGCGGCTGCCGGCGAAATCGTGTGGCTGCGCGGATTTCCCCCGCCGCAGCACCTTTTGGCCGCCCCCGGCCCTGGTTTAATCATTGAAGAGTATGCTTTGCAGGGAGCCCCGCATCGGGCAGAATAGCCCTGGAGCAGGCCCGCCCTGCCGGGAGATACCAATCACCTTGACCGCCAACGTCATGGCCGCCGTCACCCCCAATCTGAAGCCGGTGATCAGCGCCGAACAGATCCAGAAACGAGTCCGCGAAATGGGCCGCCAGATCAGCGCCGACTATCGCGGCAAAACCGTCCACGTCCTCGCCGTCCTGGAAAACGGCTTCATGTTCATGGCCGACCTGGTGCGCGTTCTGGAGCTGACCCTGGTCTGCGAATTCGTGAAACCGCTCTACCGCGACCGCATCCACGGCACCAACACCAGCAAGGAGATCTTCTTCAGCCCGGAAATCGAGGTGCGCGGCCACCACGTGCTGCTGGTCGAAGGCCTGGTCCACTCCGGCGTGACCACCGATTTCCTCATGAACGGCCTGCGTTCCCGGGGAGCTGCCTCGGTCCGCCTGGCCACCCTGCTCGATCGCCAGGCCGCCCGTCGCGTCGCCCTCCAGCCCGACTATTTCGGCTTCCTCGTGGACGATAAGTTCCTGGTCGGCTATGGTCTTGGAAATCCAGTACTTGAGCGCAATCTGCCCTACCTGGCTTCGGGCCAGGCTTAGGTGACCTCGGTTTCCAAATCCTCCCGGCAGGTTGGCTCAAACCGGGTTACAATGTGTAGCGAGTGGAATATTGTCCCTATCCAAATCGACGGTAGGGCCATCTAATCTATTGGAAGTGCGCAGGTTGGGCTGCTGCTTCCCGGGTCTGCCTCAGACCCTAATGTTTTTAGGAGTTTTTGCGTGAATTCAACCGTCAAAACGGTGGTCTTTTGGCTGGTCATCATCCTGTCGGGAGTGCTCTTGTGGCAGGTAGTCAAGGCAGGGGGTGCGGGCGCCAAGACCCAGGACATCACCTTCTCTCAGTTCCTGACTGACGTGGATCAGAGCAAGGTGGCCGAGGTCACCATCACTGGCGCCGAGGTTACCGGCAAGTACGAGAATAAGTCCGCCTTCCATACCACCGTCCCCACCAACTACCCTGACATGTACAAGACCTTGCGCGACCACAACGTCGCCATGACCGTCAAGGATGTGCAGGGTGGCGGCTGGCCCACCTGGCTGCTGAATCTCGCTCCCCTCATTCTGCTGGGCGCGCTGTGGTTCATCATGATTCGCCAGATGCAGACCGGGGGCAACAAGGCCCTTTCGTTCGGCAAGAGCCGCGCCCGCCTGCTCTCCATGCAGCAAAAGAAGGTCACCTTCAAAGACGTCGCCGGCGTGGATGAGGCCAAGGAGGAGCTGCGCGAAATAATCGAATTTTTGCGCGAGGCGCAGAAGTTCCAGAAACTGGGCGGCCGCATTCCCAAGGGCGTGCTTCTGGTGGGTCCCCCGGGAACGGGCAAGACCTTGCTCGCCCGGGCGGTGGCCGGCGAAGCCAACGTGCCTTTCTTCTCCATTTCCGGTTCCGACTTCGTGGAAATGTTCGTCGGCGTAGGCGCCAGCCGGGTGCGCGACCTGTTTGAGCAGGGCAAAAAGAATGCTCCCTGCATCATCTTCATCGATGAAATTGACGCCGTCGGCCGCCATCGTGGCGCCGGTTTGGGCGGCGGCCACGACGAGCGCGAGCAGACTTTGAATCAGTTGCTGGTGGAAATGGACGGCTTCGAATCCAACGAAGGCGTCATCCTCATCGCTGCCACCAACCGGCCGGACGTGCTCGATCCTGCGCTGCTTCGCCCCGGCCGCTTCGATCGCCGCGTGGTGGTGCCGCGTCCCGATGTGCGCGGACGCGAAGAAATTCTGCGCGTCCACACCCGCAAGATTCCTTTGTCCGACGACGTGGATCTCTCCATCCTGGCGCGTGGGACACCCGGCTTCTCCGGCGCCGATCTGGCCAACATGGTCAATGAGGCTGCCCTGAACGCCGCCCGCCAGAACCGCAAGATGGTGATGATGTATGACTTCGAGGTGTCCAAGGACAAAGTCCTCATGGGCGCCGAACGCAAGTCCATGCTGCTCTCCGACCAGGAGAAAAAGGTCACGGCTTACCATGAGGGCGGGCACGCCCTGGTGGCGGCGCTGCGCGAGCATGCTGACCCCCTGCACAAGGTCACTATCATCCCGCGCGGCATGGCGTTAGGTGTGACCATGCAGCTGCCCATCGACGACAAGCACACCTACACCCGCGACTACCTGGAAACCCGTCTGGCCATAATGATGGGCGGTCGCGTGGCCGAGGAGCTTTTCCTCAGCACCATGACCACGGGCGCCGGCAACGACATCGAGCAGGCCACCGAGCTGGCCCGTAAGATGGTATGCGAATTCGGCATGAGCAACCTGGGTCCCCTCACCTTCGGCAAGAAGGAAGAGCAGATCTTCCTGGGCCGCGAAATCGCCCAGCACCGTGATTACAGCGAAGACACGGCCATCAAGATCGATCAGGAAGTGCGCCGTTTCGTGGACGAAGGCTACAAATCGGCGGTGGACATCCTCTCCAGCCATCGCGACGCCCTGGAGCGCATCGCCAAGGCGCTGCTGGAACGCGAGGTGCTGGACGCCAACGAAATCCAGCTGATCATCGAAGGCAAGGAACTGCCGGTGAAGGTCGCTCCTGCTCCGCCCACCGACGAGGGCGGCATGCAGAAGGTGCTCAAGCCCGAGCCTGGCCGCCCCGGTGTCACCAAGCCCGGCGAGCGCCCCGCTCCAGCGTAAAGCAGTTGTCAGTTGCCAGTTCTCAGTTGATAGTTCTCAGTTCTGAGTGGGGCGGCCTTCCGGCCGCCCTTAATTTTTCGGCACAACCATTTCCGTATTTCCACGCCGCAACTTGTCCCTATTTCCGCAGCGCCAATTTTTCCCATGTCATCCTTTCCCCCTGTCATCCTGAGGAAGCACTCGCCGCGCTTGCGCGGCAACTGCGACGAAGGACCTCTGCATTTCGCTTTTGCAACGGTTGTGTAGGGACAGCCGCCTCGGCTGTCCGGGCGGGCGTAGCCCGCCTGTTCTTCCCACCAATTCCGCAGTAATTGTTTATTTTTGCGCCCTTCACGCAGGGTTGTTTCTAGGTGTCATCCTGAGGAAGCGCGAGCCGCGCTTGCGCGGCAAGTTCGACGAAGGACCTCTGCATTTCGCTTCTACCAGGCTAGCCGTCCCAGCTGTCCGCGCGTAGCCCGCCTCCTGCTATTCCCAATCCGGGATTACTCTCGTGCGACAACCTAAGTCTCACCTGCTCATCTACTTGCATCGACCCCTTGCTTCGGCCGCTATCCTCTATGAAACCAAATACTTGCAGAAATATCGTGTCCATGAGGTAAAATGATCCTGCGTTGGATCGAAAGCGGTTTGTGAGCAGTAACGCTAAACAGCACCTGCCTGCACTGTCCTGCATTTGATCTCGCAACAAATCACCAAGAAAAGGAATTTGCACCACAATGGAAACAGGAACTGTAAAGTGGTTCAACGACGCGAAGGGCTATGGCTTTATCAGCCGCCAGAATGGCGAAGATGTTTTCGTCCACTTCTCGGCAATTCAGGCGAGCGGCTTCCGCAGCCTGCAAGAAGGTCAGCAGGTCCAGTTCGACGTCGTAAAGGGACCCAAGGGCTGGCAGGCAGAGAACGTTAAACCGCTGTAAAAATTTGAAGCATCCAGCTCGAAAAAGGACGGCTTATGGCCGTCCTTTTTGCTTTTTGGAATCTCCCGCTTTCAGCAAGGTCTCAGGCGAGGGCTAGGCTGAATGCTCTAGATACCCACCGCTTCGTAGCCGCCCGTCTCCCCGCGCCTTCTTGGACGCGGAAAATAATAGGGTGAGCGCATCTGCCAGCGCCGCTGCCGCAGCTTCATGCCGGCATAGAGGGCGCCCACGATCACGCCTCCGGTGATGGCCACCGCGGCCAAGGCTTTGACGGGATGCAGCACCACCGGCTCTGCCATCCGGCTGGTGGCCATCGCCACCCGCCCCCGCGTGCCCAACGCTTCCTTGAACTCCCGTATAGCTCTCTCGCCGCCGCGTTCCAGCGCGCGATGCGCGTGCAGCATGCCATAGCGCACCGGCAGGGAAATATCTTCCGCCCCGTGCACGATGGCGTGTTCCCGGCCGCTCTCTTCCTGCCGCTCCAGCAACTCCTGCAGCGCTTCCTCCACCACGCTGGGCCGTGTCCACAGCATGCGAAAGGCGACGCGCCCGGCCTTG
>DATGIY010000207.1:0-2443 GCA_035295475.1 Terriglobales bacterium | reverse complement strand
GACTGTGACCTGGCGCACATCCCCCATCTTTCCTGGGTGCCGCAATACCTGCCCTGTCCATACGTGGTTACGGTGCACGACGTGCTGGAGCATATGTCGCGCTTGCGTGATCACTCGGGCTTCCGCCGGGCGGCGCATTTTCACATGACCCGCCGGGTATTGCAGCACGCGGTGCGCATTTTCGCGGTATCCAATTTCACCAAGCGCGATGTGGAGTCTCTTTTCCGTATCCCGCCGGAAAAGATCGAGGTCGTCTACAACGCGATCGATGAGCGCTTTCGCCAGGGACACGCTACCGACGCCGATCGTCAGTTCATTGCCGAGCGTTACCAGGTTAACTATCCCTTTCTGCTTTATGCCGGCCGCATCAGCCCACACAAGAATGTGGGCCGCATCATCGAAGCTTTCTCCGCGCTGAAAGCGGAATTGGACAAGGAAGGCAAGTTCCCCGATCTGAAATTGATCATCATCGGCGACGAGCTTTCCCGCCAGCCTGAGCTGCGCCGGACCGTGGTCCGCAGTGCCGTACAAAACGATGTGCGTTTTCTCGGCTTCGTGCCTATCGAAGTGCTGCGTATCTTTTACGATACGGCCAAGATTTTTATCTTCCCCTCCCTCTACGAGGGCTTCGGCCTGCCGCCGCTGGAGGCCATGTCCCACGGCACCCCGGTTGTTACCTCCAATACCACTTCTCTGCCCGAGGTAGTGGGTACTGCCGCTGTGCTGGTCAATCCCGAAAATGTCTTTGAGATCATGCGCGCCTTGCACCGCGTGTTGCTGGATCAACCCCTGCGCGACAAGTTGAAGCAGCGCAGTTATGAGCAGGCGGCCCGGTTTTCCTGGGAAACCAGCGCCCGTCGCGTCCTGGAGGTTTACCGGGAAGTGGCGGCGGGGTGGCCAGCGCAGACCGCCTCCAACCAGGAGCATGCCGTGGTTGCAGCTCCGCAAAAACCCGCATCTTGAGTGGCGTGGCCTGCTTAGTACCCACCTGGGGTCTTTAGCCACGCCCTGAACTTACCTCCAGATCCCCTGATTTCAGGTACTTACAAAATTCCCTTAGCGCCGGCGCCCGGCCCTCCGCTGGCCCTCAACTTGCTTCTAACTAGAAGCGCGGATGTTGAAGTAGAACTCAGGTGGGGTGATTTGTGCGTTTTCAAGTGGTAACCGCGTTCCTGATCTCGGCAGTGGCAGCTGCCCCGATGTTCGCGCAGGGGCAAAGCCCGCGTCCTCAGCCGTCCATTTCTAAGGGCACATCAACAGCGCAAGCCGTTGACTTGCAATATGTTGTAGGAAACCTGGAAAAAGCACAGCAGAACAACCGGCAACATTACCGGGCCTACACCATGGTCCGTGATTACAAGCTTTTCAGCAGCGGGAACCGGGCGGAACAGTCCGATGTAGTCGCGCAAATCAGCTTTGTACCTCCTAACCGGAAAACTTTTACCATCGACAAGGTAATCGGTGCTTCCCGGGGCGAGAAGGTCGTGCGCAAGATCCTGGAGCACGAGGCCAAAACCACCGCCGAAGACCATGGCGCCAGCGAACTGAACCGCGAGAACTATGATTTCGTCTACCTGGGAATGGCGGCTGTGGACGGCCATCCCTGTTACTTGCTGCAACTGCAGCCCAAGCACAAGCGCGAAGACCTGGTGGCTGGACGCGCCTGGGTGGACACCCGGAACTATCTTCCGCGGCTCATTGATGGCGATCTGTCCAAGAATCCTTCCTGGTGGCTCAAACGGGTGCACTTGACGCTTAGTTTTGCCGATATCGACGGAATGTGGCTGCAGACGGGTACCCGAGCTGTCGCCGACGTTCGCGTCTTCGGCGAGCACATCCTTACCGCGCACGAGCTCAATTATCAGAGTGGACAGGCCGAAGCTCGTAACCGTGCGCCCGCCGGCAAGATTCGTTCGGTACGCAGACCGGATCTGGTGGGAGAAGGAATCTTCACGCACTGAGAAGGGCAAGCCATCGCGGATGGCAGTGGTTCGCTCTACTCGCTTGAGCCCACAAAGCCGCGCACCCGGACGCGGCTAAGTTCTGCGAGTAATTTCCGCACTCGGTCTGCTGTCGCCGGTTCCGACTTGTAGCCAAGCTCAACCGCGAAATGCGTCGCCTGCGGGAGCCGCTTCTTCTCCCGGGCCAGGTGTTGACGCAGGTTTCCTGTACCCCCCACCTCGAGAGGATTTTCCACCTGGAAAAGAACGTAAACGCCCGCCTCCCCGGGAATGGTTTCGATCTCAGCGTCGGTGAACGGATGCAGTTCGTGAAGTCCCATGCGGCTACGATCTTATCAGCTGGGCTGATTCGGCTCGGCGGACAGTTCAAAAGTACGCACGAGCACGCTAACCGTGTCACAATTTTACCGTCAGTTCTGGCGAGCGTCTGCTTTGGCGAGGTGGAGCATGAAGCGCAGAGAATTCCTCATCCGTGCGGGCTG
>DATGIY010000206.1:0-2272 GCA_035295475.1 Terriglobales bacterium | reverse complement strand
CTGGCGTCAGCTTGGCGCGAGGATCATTCGCATCCGACCCGGTCATCCCCGGCGGCAGTGCCGGCGCGGGTTGTGGCGCGAAGATGTTCTCTTCCTCGTCCTCGGGTTTCTGCGCCGCTGCAGGCGTTGCCGGCTTCTGCCCCTGCGCCTGCGGCGTTGTTGGCTGCTGCGCCTGGGGCGCTGCTGCGGGCTGCTGCGCCTGCGCCTGGGTTCTGGTTGCGGCAAAACAAAAAATCAGCGCGGCTCCCGCCACACACGCCAGACTGGCCCTTGGTTTCATTGTTTCTCCTCTGCTCTCTCTTTCTTCAACATTCCCTGCATAATCCGGATCTCGGCTTGCTGGGTATTGTCGGCGTCGGTGGCGAAGTTGAACAACTCGGCATCCTGGCCCGCGCCGGCGCTGTCAAACAGGTCTTTCACCATGGTCAGCGCCCCCTGGTGGTGCTGAATCATGCCTACCAGGAACAGGTGGTCAAATTCGGCGCCTTTCGCCTTCTTCAACGCCGCCATCTGCTCCGGGGTCAGCATTCCTGGCATCAGGCCCGGCTTTGCGTGGGACATATCCATGCCCGGCATTTTCGCCATGGGCAGCGTTAGAGGTTCACCCCGGGTCGCCAGCCAGCGCTTCATAAACTTGATTTCGTCGGACTGCGAGCTGCTGATGCGCGCTCCCAGCGAGCGCAGATTCTTGTTATGCGTATGCGAGGGAATCATGGCCGTCATCTCCACCGCTTGTGCATGATGCACGATCATGCCCTGCATGAACTCCACATCCGCCGCCGACTGTGGCGGCAGCACCGCTCTCGTCGAGGGTGGCAGGGTCCGGCTCGGCGAACCGGGAGCGCCCGGTTGCACTATGACCGGCTGCTCCCGCTCCATTCGCTGCGCTCGCGCCGCCGCGGAGCAAACAACCATGCACCCGATCACGGCCAGCAGCACACTGCCCCGCGCCGCGGCTCCCGCGGAGCCGGCTCTGCCCTCCCGGCGCACCAGCGCAGCCTTGGGCGCCGCTTTCGAGCCCATTGTGTCCTCCTGCTGAATCGCGGATCTTCTGCCCCAGTTGGGTGGGCCTGCCATGTTAAGAGCAGCGGTTCACACAAGTCAACGAAGCCCCACAGCGGCAGCGTCGTGCAATCGCCGTGCTTTAAAATTTTCTCCGGCTACGTTTGCGGCAGGCCACTAGAGCCGAACGTTTCCTCGCCACCCCCACTATTGGCTAGCAACTATTTTTTCTTCCCGTATAATGTGAGTACGTCAGCTACCCCAGGCCCGAGTCAATCACTCTATGTCAGAACGGACGTTTTCCCTGGATGAAGCCCACCAGTTGCTGCCAGTCCTGGAAGGCTTGTTGCGTCAGGCTATCAGCGGCAAAAAGCAGATCGAAGAAATTGACAAAGAACTTAAAGAGGTCGCCCACCGCGTCTTCCTGAGCGGCGGCATGCTCTTGCCCCTGGTCCGGCTGGCACGCCGCAAGGCGGAGCGCGACAAGGCCTCGCAGCAGGTGAAGGACGCGGTCAGCGAGATCAACGCCACCGGCGTGCAAGTCAAGGATCTCGACATCGGACTGCTGGACTTTCCCTGCGTCGTGGACGGCCATACCCTGCTTTTGTGCTGGAAATTGGGCGAGAAAAAAATTACCCACTGGCACGGCCTGGAGGAAGGTTTCGCCGGACGCAAGCCCATTGACGACCGCATTCTGCGCGCTAAGCCCAAACGCCAGAATTGACCGGCATTTCCTCCGCAATCTGCCCTGTTTCTTTCGTTCTTACCTCTGGCGGCGCCGACAGCGTAGGCCAAAGAGCTCCCGTGTGCCTGTCCCAGTCGCCCCGCTTTGCGGTGCAGTGCCCAGGGTGGTACCGAGCCTCAGCCGCTGCGTTCGGGACACCCCGGTTTGCTAAAATGCGGGCAGCGCGACCACTGACAACCGCAACCGATGGCCCCTCTGGGCGTGGAGTCTATTTCGATGCCGAAGAAACTTGCCCTGCCGCTGTTCGCGCTCGCCCTACTGGTCGTGCTGGGCGCCGTGTCCTGTCGGGGTTTTTTTGTCAATCCTACTTTGAGCTCGATCAACGTCACCCCCACCACCGCCTCGGTCGCGGTGGGCGCCACCCAGCAGTTCACCGCCACCGGCGTCAACAACGACGGCACGCAAGCCTCCCTTCACAGTGTGACCTGGTCTTCTTCCAACAGCACCGTCGCGACGGTTACCGCGGGTGGACTGGCTAAGGGAGTTGCTGCCGGCACCGCCACGATTACCGCTACCGAAGACACC
>DATGIY010000205.1:0-5849 GCA_035295475.1 Terriglobales bacterium | reverse complement strand
CAGCAGCACAGGCGTTGCTCATGGTCGCGCCCACCAGCCAATTGTAGATTTGGCCGTACGCGACACCTGGCTCGAGCAACTGGCCCGGGCCGGAAGGATTGTTGGGTGTGGGCTTCCACAACGTTCCTTGCGTCTGATTGTTGTATTGATACCAATAGAAACGTTGTACGCCGGCTGACCAATGCAGCAAATACATCTGCGCCAGGAAAGCGGCCTGTAAATCCGGGTTGGTGAAACAGGTGCCGGAGGTCACCCCCCAACCCGCCTCTGTGTCCCACAGCGGTTTGTTGCCTTGGCCGTAGGTCTGCATCACACTACTAACTCGCTGAATCACCTGCAGCACGTCGCTTGCGTTGGGGTAAATACCGCAAGTGTGCCCCTGTACGTATCCGTGGTACGTGATGATATCGGCATACTGCGGGCCGCCGGCTGCGAAATACGCTGTCTGCCAGGGGCCCCGGCTGGGCGGCGTCAGCAGCACGGCGTTGGGATCGATGCTCAGAATGACGGTCCGCGCATCGCTGGCCATGCGCACCATTTGCGCGATCGTTCCATTCCAGTGATTGGCGTCGCGGGGTTCATTCCAGATCTCCCAATACTTGATCCTGCCCCCGGCATGGCTGGCGATGGCGCTCACAAAATCCTTCCAGTGCTGATCCGTGCCGCTGCCGTCCGCGTTCAGATCATTGGGGGGATCACATTCCCCCGGCGCCCACGGAGCGCACGAGGTGTCCGAGGGATTGGATGAAGCCCAGGCCGGTGTCTTGCCGAAGGTGTACATCAAATCCTGGACGCCTTTGCTTTGCGCATCGTTTAGCCATTGGTCCAACAGGGTCCAGTTGTAGACGCCGGCGGAGGTGTTGATCTTGGACCAGAAGGTTCCGCTATCCCACAGCCGCATCGTCCCGAAAGAAACCTCCGGCCACGGCTGTCCCCACTTCGGCGGCGGCTGTGTGGCCGCGGCCGAATTAACGTGCAATCCGAAATATTGTGCGGGTATCTGTTGCGCGGAAATATCAAGCGTGAAACAAAGAAAAACTAAAATTACGGTACCGAACAAGCAGAATGGGCTGGAGGTTCGCTGCGATCGCATCGCACTCCTTTCGAGCTGGCAACAGGTGTACTCACAGCGGCCGGGGAAACGAAGCGAGTGGCGGTTCAGCTAGTCTCAGTATTACGGGCCCTCCCATCCATCGGCAAGAAACCTAAGACGTAGGCCGAAAATGGCGTATTTTCCCCATCGCTATTCCCCTTAGTTCATGTCCCCTGGAGCACGGGAAATCACCCCTCGCTGACCCGCATCTGCTGCTCGCCGGGGGCGGGCCGAGGTTATGAAATAGCGATTAGGTTTGTGACCGGAATCGGACAGGGGAAATCCGGCTGGTGTTCCAACTCTGTGGCCGCCGCTTCGAGCGGATGGTCTTTAAGTTTGGGCGCATGCGCGCAAAGCCGCGCCGGCAGAGGGATTGCGAGCTCCTGGGGTAAGCGGGCAACGCCCGCCAGCTATGTCGTTCCGCGAATCATCTGATTCATGCGCGGAAAACTTATCCTTGACAGGCTTGCGCTTGCCGGTACAATCTCTCGTCGGCTTTGGGATGTCGATTAACTTCAAGCAGTTACGGTTAGCATTTCTTAATACTTCTTGCCCTGTACCGAATGAATGCGAGGTAGTATGCCGTTGCCGGCGCTCGATCAAATGTGGGAACAGGAGGAAGCGGACGTGGTTCCGGCTCCTCTAGGATTCCTGCTGCTGGATTCTTCGTTTCGCCCAGTGTCTTTTAATCCGGAGGCATTTGCTGTCCTCACCTTCCCGGAGAAGCCGCCGGCCGCGCGTAAACTGGAATTGTTGCAAAAGATCGTGCACACCAGGCTGCTGGCGCGCCGTCCCGGGGCGGAAACGAAGATCGTCCCTCAATTTATCTCCGGACGCAGAACCTATCAGTGCCGCTCTTTCACCTTGAATTCGGAGCTCGCCGGCGGCGCCCATCCTTCCGTCGCCGTCCTGCTGGAGCGAAAGTCTACAAAATATTCCGTGCTCTCCATTTTGGGCGAGCAGTTCAGCCTGACCGCGCGCGAGAAGCAGGTGGTGGAGCTCTTGATGCAGGGCCTGACCAGCAAAGAAGTCGCCGAGCGCATGAAGATCAGCCCCAACACGGTGAAAGCATTTCTCCGCCTGGTGATGATCAAAATGAAAGTGTCTACCCGCTCCGGCATTATTGGCAAAATCGTCGAGCCGCGCTTTTAATTCTCCTCTCTCCGGCTGCAGCCATCGCTGAAAATCCCTCCTAACGGTGCGCCAATCACGTGGGTCGGACAGGCGCGTAATCAAGGACGGGACGTCGCGCGCAACTAAAACGGATGGGAGGCCAGTATTCGACCTTCCCATCCGGATTGTTAATCTGCTGAATATGTGCGGGGATTTATTCCGGCTGCTAAAAAACGCGCCGCGCCGTGCCCAGATGCATCAGCTCTTCGATCTGGCTCTTGTGAGCTTGGACAAAAGCAATTTGCTGCGCCGACGACGAAATCGGGAATTGCCGCGCTAACGCTTCTTTCGTGGCCCCGCGGCTTTTAGCATCCAATTCACTAAAAGTGTAGATGGCACAATGTGTCGTCAGGACAAAATCTCGGCTATTCAGCCCCGCGTTGCGGACCGCTTCGCTCAGCTTGGCATGCGAATCGATGTGATGAATGGACGCCGCCAGGCTCAGTTGTGGGGTCTGGCGCATCGACCGTTCCAGGGTGGGGTCTTGCGCCATCGCCGCCTTGATCTGTTTTTCCGCCGTGATGGCCTTGGCCAGGTGATCCTCCGTCAGTTTGTAGTTCTGCAGCGTGGCCCTGTCCTCAGCGGAATACATCCTGGGTGGTGGCATGACTTGGGCTAACGCGACGGAAACGGCGAGCTGGGCCAGCACCAGGAGCAGTGCGCAGCCGAAAACCTTCTTGCTGGGAAAAACTTCCATGTTCGACCTCCGATAAATTTGCGGGTTCTTTTTTCGTCCTGGTGCCAGGAACGTCTTGCTCAGCAGGCACTCTACTATATCGCCTGGCGGCGCGCCATGGGGCGTACCGTCCGGCGTATGCAAACTGTTGCAGTTTGGGGGAGTAATAACTAGAAGGTGTGGCCGCAATTGCGCGGCCACACCTGTCCAGGTTGGAGTTACGGCGTGGGAACGTGGGCTTCGAACGGATTCGGGACGCCAAGGCGGCCGTCAGCCCAGGCCACAAACAGGGTCAAGCCCGTGTATGGCGAAGTCGGGGTCGCGATCACGTAATTGTCGGTGTAGTCACCGAAATTGGGAACGATGTCGGAGCTGACAGCATTCCAATCGGAGGTGACGTTGGAAATGCGGCTGTTGGCCGGGCTCGCACTGCTGGTGGGATCGACACCAACCGCTGCCCAGGTATTGGTCAGGGCGGTGTTGCCGCTGCTCCGGCTGTAGAAGCTGACATTCACATGGCCGGTGGCGGAGGCGTTACGCAGGGCAGGCAGGAACTTCCAGCCGGCTCCGCTCGTTCCACGCCGGTCCACGATCATGGGTGCGGCTACCTGTACCGGATTGGCGGCCCAGGCTTCCGACACAGCCAGATTCCAGCTTTGCAGCAGGATATCGCCTTGTGGGTGCAAAGAGGCATCGTTCCACACGATGCTGACGGTGTTGAACGGATCGCTGACCGCGATGCGCGGGAAATCATTCATCGGGAAACGGTTGTACCCGGGAATGAAAGCCGCATCCAGAGAGGTCACCAGTACGGAGGTGGCATTCTCCGGGTTACCGCCGCAAGTTCCGCCCGCCGCCGGCAGGGTGAGGCACTCAAAGGGGATATAAGCAACGACATCTTGAACCGGGTCGTTAAAGCAGTAGGAGTAAAAGATATTCGTTGCCCAGTTGTGTTCGTAGGCTACGTAAACGTCGCCGGTGGCCGGATCAACCGCGGGGTAAGCGCCTTCATCCTCGCAGCCGTTGTACGCAACCGGTGAGGTGGGTCCGTTGATGGTGAAATACGCGGAATAGACGGATCCTGAAGTATTCGGGAAGCCACCATAAGATCCGTTGTAGCAGGTGGGCGCGGCTGGATTGTAGTTGAGGTTGCAGACCGCCAGGTCGATGTCGTCGACACCGCCAGTGCCGACGTTGTAGCCGCCGAAATCGGTGTAGGTGGCATACAGCCGGCCTCTGACCTGATCAATGGCCAGGAAGTCTTTATCCAGGAAGCTGTAGAAGAAGCAGCCGTAACCGAAGTCATAGCAGCTGCTGCTCTGCGCTACCGGAGTCGGGTTATTGCAGCTGATCAGGGAACTGTTGCCAGAACCCGTCACTTGGCAGGCATCCATCGCGATGTAGCTGGGAGTCTCAAAAAACCCGTTGTACAGGCTGGAGATGTAGAAGTAAGTTCTCCCCTGCCGGCTGTAGGCTTCTACGCTGGGGTCGCCATCGTAGTAGTAACCTTCATCGCACAGGTTATTCGGGAGGCCGCCCATATCCTGGAAGGAGGCTCCGCCGTTGTGGGAGAATCCCCACCCCGTCAGCTCTTCCTTGTTTTCCTGAGCGCCGCAGTTGGTGAAGAAGCCGGTCGCGTCATTCCATGCCCCGACCACGAACAAACCCTTGGCGGCGATGGATTCTTCCGACTGACCGTAGGCCTGCGTTCCAGCTGGAGAAACATCTTCTTGAGTATTGGCCATGTCCACGTTAGCGGGCAGCGTGGGAGCAAGGATATTGGTGCTGACGGGCTTTGCTGCGCCGTTTTGCTGCGCCCCAAAGCAGTACATGTTCGCGCCTTGGGAAGCCGCGATCATACCGGTCTGACCACCGCTGTTTGTTTCAGTCACCTTCTGACAGAACGGGTTGCCATTGGTGCCGCCGTGTCCGCCGGATGGGGCCGCACTAGCTGTCGGCGCGAATGCGCCAAACAGCAATGCGACGGCGCCTATCAACATTAGGCGACAATATCGTTCGGTTGTCTTGAGCATCGATGCATTCTCCTGATTCTTGAAATGTCATGCACGCCGTGCGGCGGATCAGGGGGAGGAAGTGGCTACGCAAGCCAAATCTGTGCCGACCAGCGCACAATGAATGTAATCGCGAACTCTCACTTTACAAGTACCCACGTGGCCTAACCGCACTGGCTAGCGTGGATGGCCTACGCAATTCAGGCTAGCGATTTTGTAATAGCCAATTTGAACTAATCCAAATGGGTTAGTCGCAACGAGGGCTAATTGCCAGAGTCGGCTCACCTCAGGCGTTTACCGTTCGGCCAGCTCTGCGGAATCAGCTTTTCCGTTTCGTCTGGCAAACGAGTTAGGCATTTCTCCAGGACTTTCGCACGGCAGCTCCGCCTGCCGCGTTTGACAGCCCCGCGCGCTGAGCTTATGGTGCTCTTGTTCCCGCAGTGAGCGATTCAGTTCGGCACAGTACCCGCCGTTATGCCAGCCCTAGTACCCTGACCGAAAGAGGGTGGTCGTGTCTTCCGCAAAGCCATTTCTGGCGATCATGACTGTGTTGGTTCCACTCGCCTCCGCGCAGACCGTGGATCAGATCGTTGCCAGAAGTATCCAGGCGCGCGGGGGGCTGGCCAGGATCAAGTCGGTGCGCACGGTCCGCCAGACCGAGCGAGTGATCATGGGCCAGATGCCAGAATCTCCCGCGGTCGTCATTCAGAAACGCCCAGGCATGGTGCGCGGCGAATTCCATTTTCCCGGCTTGGACCTGGTCGAGGCCTACGATGGCCACACCGCCTGGAGCATGCCCAACCACTCTCAGGTTTCGCCTATGTCCGCTGATTCCGCCCGGCAGTTGCAGGAGAGCGCCGACATTGACGGGCCTCTGGTTGATTATGGGGGGAAG
>DATGIY010000204.1:0-7811 GCA_035295475.1 Terriglobales bacterium | reverse complement strand
ACCCTCTCGAGTGTCTTTAGTCACTGAGTATCCGTCACGGAGAACTTACTCTGACCGGCTGGCGCCAGTTTCTCCCGTTTCGGAAGGGCTCGGCTTCAGCCGAGCCGCAAAAGACGCTCCTGTGATTTCGGAAGGGCTCGGCTTCAGCCGAGCCGTACAGACGCTCCGTTCAAGCGGCTTTCAGCCGCTGGGGGACGTCGTCCAAAACGCGGCCGCAGCACGCAGAACTATAGGGATATTGCCCAGGCTCGGCGCATAATCGTGCCCGCACCGGGTTCATGAGGATGTATTCCCGGCAACGTTGATAATCTCCCGCATCCCGAATGCGATGATCCGTAAATCCCTTCTGCCAGATCTCACACGTTGAACTGAGCTCTCGGCCTGCCCGGAATGAAAACCCTCCCTTGACGAACTGGACAGCCCTTTCCAGCGGAATATCGATAGGTGTGATGATCAGATGAAAGTGGTCGGGCATCAGCACAAATTCATGCAGCAAATATTTGCCGCTGGCTAAAGCCGGCTTACTCGCGGGATCTTTTCGGCTCGGCTAAAGCCGAGCCCTTCCGAAACGGGAGAAACTGGCGCCAGCCGGTCAGAGTAGGTTCTCCGTGACGGATACTCAGTGACTAAAGACACTCGAGAGGGTGACAGTGGTCTTTCCTTTCAGGCCAGGCGAGCAGGCATCAGGGAATTCTGCTCGCACCCGTCGCTACAACGATACGCGTGGAGTGAGAAGTTTCGTTGCGGCAGCCGCACAGATGACTTCGGAAGGGCTCGGCTTCAGCCGAGCCGTAAAAGACGCTCCTTTGACTTCGGAAGGGCTCGGCTAGAACAATTCCCCAGGGTCCTGCACAAACGATCTCGGAAGGGCTCGGCTTTAGCCGAGCCGTACAGACGCTCCGTTCAAGCGGTTTTCAGCCGCTGGGGGGCGTCGTCGCGAACCAGCCTTGCTGCCTGCCCGCGCCGCTGGCTATAATCCGCCTTCATATAAGGAGCCCTCTTGCCGGTCGGAACCGCATTCCACGAGCGCACGTTTCCCCTGTGCTACAGCCTGAATTACCGCGAATGGTCGGGCTATTACACGGTCAGCGTCTACGAAACTCACCACGAGCACGAATACAACGCCATCCGCAACGCCGCCGCCCTCATCGATATCACTCCGCTGTTCAAGTACATGGTGAGCGGCAAAGACGCCACCCGCCTGGTGAACCGCGTCATTGCGCGCGACATCAACAAGGTCGGCGTCGGCCAGGTCATCTACTGCTGCTGGTGCGATGAAGACGGCAAGGTGATTGACGACGGCACCATCACCCGCCTGGAGGAAAATAAATACCGCTGGACGGCCGCCGACCCCAGCCTGCGCTGGTTTCGCCAGAACGCGCTGGGCATGGACGTGCAGATTGAAGACATCTCCGAAAAAACGGCGGCCCTCGCCGTGCAGGGTCCGACCTCGGCCAAGCTGCTGAAGGCGGTGAGCGACGCCGACATCACTAACCTCAAATATTTTCGCGTCACCAACGGCAAGATCGAAGGCGTGCCGGTGGATATTTCCCGCACCGGCTACACCGGCGACCTGGGCTATGAGATCTGGGTGCCGTGGAACGATGCCGTCAAAGTCTGGGATGCGCTGATGAAGAAGGGCAAGCAGTTTGATGTCCATCCTGCTGGCATGCTGGCGCTGGATGTGGCCCGCATCGAAGCCGGGCTCATCCTGATCGAGGTGGATTACATCAGCAGCAAGAAGGCGCTCATCGCCGAGCAGAAGTTTTCCCCCTACGAGATCGGTCTGGGACGCCTGGTGCACCTGCAAAAGGAGAACTTCATCGGACGTTCCGCGCTAGTGCGGGAGCAGAAACAGGGTTCCGCTCGCCAGTTGGTCGGCCTGGAACTGGAGTGGTCGGAGGTGGAGCGTTTCTACGACGAGTTGGGCATGGCGCCGCAGACGCCCAGCACCGCCTCCCGCGTGCACGTGCCCGTCTACAGCGGGAGAAAGCAGGTCGGCAAGGCTACGTCTACCACCTGGTCGCCGTTGCTCAAGAAGATGATCGCGCTGGCCAGCGTGCAGCGCGAGCACTCGTCGCTGGGCAGCAAGCTGAAGATGGAGTTCACGGTGGAGTCGGTGCGCCACACCGTCACCGCCACTGTGGTCAAGCTGCCGTTCTTCAATCCCCCGCGGAAAACGGCAGTGCCGGTGTAGAAAATGCAGCAGTCAGCACTCAGCTATCAGCACTCAGCCGTGCGGGTGGATTTGTAGCGCGGGCGCCCTCCCTCGCGTTTCCGCTTGCGGTTGATTCGTAGAAACGTTGCTCGCAATGTCTCCTTCTGAGCGTCAGCAAGACGTACCACTTACGTCTCTACCAATATGAGGTAGTGCGCAGCGTGAAACCGCTGACTCTCGCAATCCTCAATCGCAAATCTTCAATCGTCAATTCGTTGCTTTGCGGCTGGCGCGCTTCCAGTAGATGTACCCGGGCACGCCGATGAGCACAATCGCCAGCCCGGCGAGCGCCTCCTTGGGCCGTTCAATGAGCGTGTTGGCTGCCCATAGCCCGGCGATTACCAGATACAGCGCCGGCAGCCAGGGGTAACCCGTGCAGCGGTAGGGGCGCGCCATCTCCGGCCGCTTGCGCCGCAGCACGAACAAAGCGCCCACTCCTCCCAGGTACGACAGAATCATCATGAACATCACGTAGGTGTAAAGCTGATCGTAGCGACCGCTGAATACCAGGATCGCTCCCCACAGTCCCTGTCCGATCAGGCTGAAGGCGGGCGTGCGCCAGCGGGGATGAATCTCCGCCATCTTGCGGAAGAAAACGCCGTCTCGCGCCATGGCAAAGTACACGCGTCCGCCGGAAAGGATGCAGCTGGCATTGGCGCCAAAGCAGGAGAGCGCGATCATGGCCGAAAGCCACACCGCCGCTCCCGGCGAGAACAGGCGCACAGCCGCGGCATGGGCGATGGTTTCCGTGCCCGCGATTTTGCTCATAGGCAGCGCGTACAGGTACACCACGTTCATGGATACGTAAATCGCGCCCACGGCGAGCACGCCCAGCACCATGGCGCGCGGCAGGTTGCGCTGCGGTTCTTTGACCTCGCCCGCCACCCAGGTGATGTACACCCAGCCGTCATAAGCCCAGAACACCGCGATCAGGGCCACGCCGAAGGCGCCCATCAGGCCGGAGAGGCTCCCGCCCATCAGCAAGCCCGAGGCGTGCGCTCCCGCGGCCGCGCCGGTTTCCGTGAAATGCGACCAGGAACCTTTGCCCAGCGTCAACCCCAGCAGCACAAACGCTGCCATGGCCAGAAACTTCAGCCAGGTTGCGATGTTCTGCAACACGGCTCCCCGGCGCAGGCCAGTTACGTTCATCCAGGTGGTGAAAGCAATCGACGCCAGCGCCACCAGGTGCGTGCGGTTGATGGTCAGCCCCAGGCCGCTCCACACCACATGCTGAGCCGAAATCGCGGGTATGATCTCCCCCAGGTACACCGCCGCGGCCACGCCCAGAGCGGCGATGGTGCCGCCGTTGCTCACCGTAAAGATCATCCAGCCGTAGAGAAAGGCCACCAGGTCGCCATAGGCTTCGCGCATGTAAACGTACTGGCCGCCGGAGTCGGGAAACATCGCTCCCAGTTCCGCAAAGGCAAAGCAGGCGAACAGCGAAACCACGCCTCCCAGCACCCACACCAGGATGAAATAGAGCGGATGAGGCAGCGGCCCGGCTACGTCCTTAGCTGTGAGAAAAATCGAGGAACCGATGATCCCGCCCAGCAGCAGCAGCACGGAATCCAGCAGGGAAAGTCCGCGAATCAGGCTGGGCTGCGCGCCGGCCGCGGCAGCGGCTTCAATGGGCGAGGAGACGGCGGGGCGCGAGTCCATGGATCAACCCATGCCCAGTTCGTCGGGGGATTCCAGGGGGGTGCCGCACACCCGGCAGATCACCGCCGAGCAATCCCCGCAGGTCAGGGGATCGGTCACTTCGCGCGCGCAGTTGGGGCAGTAGAGCGGTTGCAGCTGGGCTCCCCGCTGGGGCTCCGGCGGTTGCGGCATGGTGGATGGCAAGATACCAGAAATGGCCCCGCCGAGTCTGTGCCCTTGGCTAGGCCTGGGGGGAGGTATTCGTGGCGCTGAACTCCGCTATCGCGTCTTCCTCGCTGGAATGAACCTTGAATACCCCGTCCAGGCGGGTGCGCCGCAGAACTTCTTCGACGCGTTTCGTGGGTGCCACCAGTTTGAGCTCGCCGCCCCGGCGGAGCGAGGAAACAAACAGCCCTACCAGGATTCCCAACCCGCGGCTGTCCACGTATTCCACGCTGGCAAGGTTTACCAGCAGCTTGGGCGTGCCGGTGAGCAATTGCGCCAGGCGTTCGCGAAAAGCTGCGCCTTCATCGCCGAACACGATGCGCCCGGCGCAGCGCACAATGAAGATGTCGCCCTGAACCTGGGTGCTCACCTTCAGCACGTTTCACCCCACCCCGTTCTCGACATGCCGGGTAGGATACCGCCCGTCGCCCCGAAACTCAATCCAAGCTGCTCAAAATCAAGGCACAGGGGAACAGGTAACCGGCGCAGGTTACGTGCGTTACCCCAAGCCGTCTTCCCGGTGCGGCAAAATAGCCTGGACAGGAACTCACATGGCTGCCGTCTTCAAAAAGCACAACGTGGCATATGCGCTGGAGAAGATCGGCGATTTTCTCCGCGGCACCGGCTCCGGAGTGCTGGCCGGCTGGCCGGGAACCTCGGCCAAGATCATTGTCGAGGCGCTGCAGGAGCTGGAAAATGAAATGCGCCTGGCGGGCGTCACCCCGGAATCCACGGTGCTCCCGTTGGCCGCCTATACCGCTCACCAGTTGCAAAAACACCTCAAGCCCGAGCCCAGCGACATCGCCAACAGCAACGCCGCCCGCGTTTATTACCGCTGCCTGCGTTCCCTGGTCAGGGAATTAGGCCAGATCGATAAGCAGATCGAGGAACGCGCTATCCGCACCTCCTGAAAACCGCCATCAATTCTCAAGCTTTCCGATTTGCCTGCTGCCGGCCGCCTCGTCGGCTCATCTAACATAGAGCTGACATTCTCTGACCGAGGTTCGTCCGCCAATGGCACTGGAAAGCAAACCTTCCCCCGACGAGATTTTGCGCGAGGAATTCAATCGCTGGGCCGAAGCCGGCCGCGGCGAGGAGATGGAGCGCCATCATCTCGACATCACCGAAAAAACCATTCGCCTGATGGACCTCCGTCCCGGCGAGCGCGTCCTTGACCTGGGTTGCGGCGCCGGTTGGGCTACGCGCCTGCTGGCCCGTCTGGTGGGCGATGGCCCCGCCGGCTTTGGCCAGGTTGTCGGACTGGACGTTTCCGATGAGATGATTCGCCGCGCCCGCGCCTCCTCCCGCGACTTCGAAAATGTGATGTACGTGTGGGGGTCCGCCCAGCAGATTCCCTGGGAAGAGAATTTCTTCGACAAGGTGCTTTCCGTCGAATCCTTTTATTACTATCCCGACCAGGAGCGGGCCCTCGCCGAGCTGTTTCGCGTGATGGCGCCGCACGGGCGGCTGTTCATCCTGATTAATCTTTATAAAGACAATCCCTACTCTCTGCGCTGGGTGAACGAACTCCAGGTTCCGGTGCACGCCCTTTCCGAAACGGAGTACGTCGCCCTGCTCAAGCGCCATGCTTTCGAAAACGTCGAGGCCCGGCGCATTCCCGACGACACACCCACCCCCCATGAGTACAGCGGCAAGTGGTTCAAGAACGCGGAAGAATTGCGTGACTTCAAGCGTATCGGCGCCTTGCTGCTCATGGCCACCAAGCCCGATGTGCGCGTGGCCGCGCCCGCTTACCAGATCTACTGAGGTCGAATACCAGGCGGCGAGCGTTCCGCAACAGCCTTCGGCCCATAGCGCAGGTTTACGGGGTGCTGCCTTCCGGCTCGGTACTCGTAACTCGGAACTTTATTTCCGGCACAGTGCCGACCGCTGTGTCTCCTCCTGCTGTGCCAGGGTTTGCAGGCTTGCCGCCTGCGCCTGCAGCCCGACCAGAGCCGATTCCCACATATCCGCGTCCACCTGTAACGCATCGCGCACCGTGCTCTCGCGGGCGATGCCGGCATCACTGCGCAGCATGGTCAACAGGGCGCGCAGGGTGGAAGTCTGTTTCTGTATCGCTTCCGCCTGTGCTCGATGTTGCTGCGCTATCGCCCGCCAGGCGTCCTCGCAAGCACTGGTTGCGGAGGCGGGACGTGCCGCCGGTTGCGCTTTGTGTTGCGCCCCCCAGGCCGCGCCCGCCAGCAACAAACACAAACACAATAAGAATCCCAGCAGGAATTTCATGGTGGTCCTCCGCGCAGGCCTAAGAGCTCGCGCCTTTACCATAGTTTCGCCGCAGCAGGCTGACAAGCTGCTCCGCGTGCGCGCCGAGAGGCGCAACATTTGTTGAAGGTCTTGACTGCGGCCGCGGTATCCGGCGCCGGACCGCGATTTTGGGAGTATCCTATGTAGAGGGGTGAACTATGCGGCGCCTGCCCATCTGGATCGCCGGATTGATACTGCTGTCGCTCCCGGCAGCAGCCCAACGTTGGGCTCCTTCCGCAAGGACCGCCACCATGCGGCCTGCCCCTCTGGTGCGAACCGCGCCTTTGAGCCGTCCCATGTTCTGGGGACGCGCGCCTGGCGTGCGCACCTTTGTGCCCGGCCGCACGCTGCACGTCGGACCGCAGTGGCGGCACGGATTCCGCTCCGGTCATGTGGGCTTCGGCTTCGGGCACTATCCTTTCGGCGTGCCGCCCCAGAATCGCTGTTTCTCGGACGCTTTCTTCGACCCCTATTTCTGCACCCGGCGTCCCACGCGCTTCTCCTCGGTCGCGCCCTACTCTTACTACCCGTTCTATAGCGTTCCTTATTACTACGACGATTCTTCGGACAATTATTCGGATGTGTCATCTCAGGACGTGGAGCGGGCTAATGCCCGGGCCAGCGATTTGGCGTCGCAGGTAGAACAGCTCCGCAATGAACTGGATCAGATGCGCCAGCAGCAGAGTTCGCCGGCCGCTGCGCCCGCACCGGCTCCGCCTCCGGAGCAGGCTGCGGTACAGGAGCCGCCGGTTTCCACTACATTAGTTTTTCGCGATGGACATCGCAGCGAAGTCCGCAACTACGCGATCGTGGGCAGTACGCTCTGGATCTTCCACGATCAGCTGCGAAAAAAGATTCCCCTGGCCCAGCTGGATCTCACCGCTACTCGGCAGGTGAATGAGGATCAGGGCATAGATTTCCCCGTGCCCTTGGCCGGCCGCTAGTAACGCGGCATCAGGTGTGCTGCCAATTCCACACCGGGACGCCTTTGTCGTCGCGCAGGACGTAGCTGTCGCTGCCCTTATCGATCTCGCGTGCCAGGATCACCGAGACCCCATTCTCGATTGCCGGAGAACCAGTGACCTCCACCTCGTCTCCCGGCTTGAGCTCGATCCCCATGTCCTTGAGAAAGCTTTGTGGGCACAAGTAAACATTGATGGTATCGGTGCCGTTCTTGAGCACCAGGTGGATAAGCTCGGCGCGGCCCTGGCCGGTTTGTTTTACTTCCTGCACCACCCCTTTAATCTTCTTTTCTGCTTTCAGATCATACTTGAGCAGGGGATGAGTCTTGGCCGCAGCGTGCTGAGTCTGCGCCAGCGCCACACCGCACAGGGCCAGCAAAGCCAGACAGCTCGCGCAATACTTAATCGGAGAGAAGAGATTCGGCCCGTTCGTTCGGAACATAGCCCCTCCTTTTGGATCGGCAGGAGCCAGGCTCTCGTATGCGGGTTCGGCCTGTGGGACA
>DATGIY010000203.1:0-5231 GCA_035295475.1 Terriglobales bacterium | reverse complement strand
CTTGCTGGTGGTTCCGCTGAGCGGCTGCTTGTTCCGCTCGCGCAAGGTGGAAAACCGGATCAGCACCGCCCACCTGCTTACCGCCAGCCGCGACCAACTGGTCGAGGGCATCAACTCGCAGGCCAGTAAGATTCATACCCTGAACGCCACTGTCGATATCGATACCTCGGTGGGCGGCGAAGTCAAGGGCAAGATCACCTCCTACAAGCAGATTCGCGGCTACGTGCTGGTGCGCAAGCCCGATATGCTGCGCATGATCGGCCTCATGCCCATCGTGCGCAACCGCGCCTTCGACATGGTCAGCAACGGGCACACTTTTAAGTTGTGGATTCCCACCAAAAACAAGTTCATCGTCGGCCGCAATGACGTGGTCTTGCCTTCCAAGCAGCCCCTGGAGAACATTCGTCCCCAGCAGATCTACGATTCGCTATTGCTGCAGCAGATCGGTTCCAATGAAATCGCGGTTCTGGAAAACGGCTACGAACAGGTTCAGGATCCCAAGACCCATAAATGGCTGGAACAGCCCGATTACGAGCTCGACATCATCGCGCAGAACTCGCATGGCTGGTATCTGCAGCGCAAAATCATCTTCAACCGCACTAATCTGCAGATCGACCGGCAGCTGATGTACGACCAGAAGGGCTACGTCGCCACCGACACCCGCTACAGCGAATTTCACGATTACGACGGGATTAAGTTCCCCAACGTAATCCAGATCTGGCGTCCGCAGGAAGAATATTCGATCGTGCTTACCATGGTGAAGCTGCAGCTCAACCAGCCGCTCACCGATGAGCAATTTACCCTGGAGCAGCCGGCGGGAGCGCAGGTAATGCGCCTCGACCAGCCGCGCCCGCCCAAGCCGGGCAGCTAGAGTACTGCGACCGCAGTTTTCACCCTGGCCGAGCAGCTAGTAAGCTAGTTAGCCAGACAGCTGATCAGCTATGAACAAGATGATCGTTGCCAACCTGCTGCATCGGCCCATTCGCTCGCTGATCAGCATCGTCGCCGTCGCCCTCGAGGTCATCCTCATCCTTCTCATCGTGGGACTCTCCATGGGCATGCTGAATGACGCCCGCACCCGCCAGGAAGGCATCGGCGCCGACGTCATGGTGACTCCTCCTGGCTCGTCCTTTCTCAGCGGCATCACCGGCGCCCCGGTTTCGGTCAAGGTGGCGGACATACTTCGCAAGCTGCCCCACGTGACAGCGGTGGCGCCTATCATCACCCAGCTCACCACCACCGGCAACGTGGAGGTGATCTACGGAATCGATTTGCGGAGCTTTCCTCTCTCTGGGCCCTTCCATTACGTGGCCGGCGGTCCTTTCCAGGGACCCGATGACGCTTTGGTGGACGATTACTTCGCCGACGCCAGCCACGTTAAAGTGGGCGATCACATTCAAATCCTGAATCACTCCTTCCGCATTTCCGGCATCGTGGAGCACGGAAAAGGAGCGCGCAAATTCGTTCCCATGACCACTCTGCAGCAACTGGTCGGCGCGCCCGGCAAAGCCTCCATGTTTTACGTCAAGCTCGATTCCCCGGATAACGCCAATCTGGTGGTCAAAGAAGTGAAGGCCGTGCCCGGCATGCAGAACTACACCGTGCGCTCCATGAGCGACTACCTTTCCATGATGACCCCCGCCAACCTCCCGGGTTTCAACAAGTTCATTACGGTTGTGATCGGCGTGGCCGTCACCATCGGCTTCATTGTGATTTTTCAGGCCATGTACGCGGCGGTCATGGAACGCACCCGCGAAATCGGCATTCTCAAATCTCTGGGCGCTTCTAAGCTCTATATCGTCAACGCCATTCTGCGCGAAACCGGTTTGCTGGCCTGTGTGGGGATCGGGGTGGGAATTGCCATCAGCTTTGCCACTCGCGCGGTGCTGCGCGACCGCTTGCCCACGGTCCCCATGCACATCACCTCCGGCTGGCTCTGGCGGGCCACTCTGATCGCCATTGTCGGCGCTCTCGCCGGCGCCATCTATCCCGCGATCAAGGCCGCGCGCAAGGACCCCATCGATGCTCTGGCTTACGAATAAAGGTTGGCTCTGCAGTCAGTTGCGTGTTGGTGGTCGGGTTGATCAGCAAGGGTAGCCGCGTTGACAATCACTCTCCCCTAAGTTATCTTTTAAGCTTTGGGACAACTGTAGGTGCCCGCCTGAGTTCCCGTGCTTTCAGCAAGCGTGGGATCGATTAAGCGGTCTTCTTAGCTGTTTTTCATTCTGGGAGATATTTGATGTCAACCTATTTCCCCAAGCAGGGGGAAATTGCGCGCAAGTGGTACGTCGTGGACGCCACCGGCCAGCCTTTAGGCCGGCTGGCTACCCGTGTGGCCCGTATCCTTCAGGGTAAGGACAATCCCCGCTACACCACTTTTTTGGATACCGGGGATCACGTGGTGGTGATCAATGCCGAGAAGGTGCGCCTCACCGGCATGAAGGCCGAAAAGAAGGTTTATCATCGCTATACCGGCTATCCCGGCGGCCTGCGCAGCGAGGAATTCACCAAGCGCATGGTGCGCCGTCCGGAAGCCATCGTCGAGGATGCCATTGTGGGCATGCTGCCCAAGACCAAGCTGGGGCGCAGTATGGCTTCCAAGCTCAAGGTTTACCGCGGCGATAAGCATCCCCACCAGGCGCAGAAGCCGGAAACTCTGGCGCTGGCTTAAACAGATTGGCCGGGATCACTCCCGGCATTTTTTGTGAAGGAAGGAGTTCGGGTTTCGAGTTTCAAAGTTTCAAGTTTCCCGTAACGGGACTTCGAAACTCGAAACTTTGAAACTGGAAACTAGTTCATGGCAGA
Source organism: Terriglobales bacterium (assembly GCA_035295475.1). Lineage (GTDB taxonomy): Bacteria > Acidobacteriota > Terriglobia > Terriglobales > Acidobacteriaceae > JAICWP01. The sequence continues at coordinate 2,426 of DATGIY010000203.1, read as the reverse complement.
TTTGGTTCAATACTATGGAACGGGGCGCCGCAAATCGGCGATCGCTCGCGTCTTTTTGCGTCCGGGTAACGGCGAATTCAAGGTGAACGATCGGCCCTTTGAGCAGTATTTTGTGACCGAGTCGCAGCGCGTCAGCGCCCGGCAGCCGCTGGTCTCCACCGAGACCACGGCCAGCTTCAACGTGCTCGCCAATGTTTCCGGCGGTGGCATTAACGGCCAGGCCGATGCCGTCCGCTTGGGCATTGCGCGCGCCCTCATCGAATTCAACGCGGAATTGCGCAAGAAGCTCAAGGGCGAAGGCTTCTTATCGCGCGACTCCCGCATCAAGGAGCGCAAGAAGTACGGGCAGAAGGGCGCTCGTAAGCGCTTCCAGTTCAGCAAGCGGTAAAGCAGTTTCCAGTTTCCAGTTTCGAGTTTCACAGTGAGATGGTTTTGAAACTTGAAACTCTGAAACTTGAAACGAACTGAGAGAACTGGTTTTCCTGGCCACTGAGAACTGACCACTGGCCACTGTTTTTAAATCTTCCCGCACCCGCTCAGGGGCGGGGTGACGGGAATTAATCCGGAGCAGCTTTTGAGCCGGCGCCGGATGCAAACCATTAAGGAGGTTGTTTGGCTAACATCACCATGAAGGAGCTGCTCGAAGCGGGCGTCCACTTCGGGCACCAGACCAAGCGCTGGAATCCCAAGATGAAGGAGTTCATCTTCGGGGAGCGCAACGGCATTTACATCATTGACCTGCAGAAGACGCTCAAGATGTTCAAGGATGCGTCTAAATTCGTGCAGGATCTGGCGACTGAAGGCAGAACCCTGCTCTTCGTGGGCACCAAGCGCCAGGCGCAGGACGCGATCGCCGAAGAGGCGCAGCGCTGCAGCATGTTCTACGTGAACCAGCGCTGGCTCGGCGGCCTGCTCACCAACTGGGCCACCATCCAGAAATCCATCAAGCGGCTCAAGGAGCTCGATGAGATGGCCACCGACGGCCGCTACGAGCTGCTGCCCAAGAAAGAAGTCATCAAGCTGGAGCGCGAGCGCAAGCACCTGCAGGCCAACCTGGCCGGCATCAAGGATCTCGGCCGCTTGCCCGACGCGATTTTTGTCATCGACTCCAACAAGGAGCAGATCGCGGTTCGCGAGGCGCGCAAGCTGGGCATTCCCGTGGTCGCGGTGGTGGACACCAACTGCGATCCCAGCGAAGTCGATTACGTGATCCCCGGCAATGACGACGCCTTGCGCGCCATCCGTCTGTTTGCCTCCAAGGTGGCGGATTCCGTCATCGAAGGCGCCCAGGCGGCCAGCGACAAGCAGGCGGCGGAATTGAGCGCGGCGCAGTATGCCGCTTCCGAAGCCGCGGCTGCCGGCGAAGCCGCTCCGGGCGCTGAGGGCGCTCAGGAAGGCGCCGCCGAAGGTGGCAGCGAAGACATCAGCATGGAAGACGTGCTGGGCGGCGGCACGCGCAAGCGTCCCGAGCCCGCCAAGGAAGGCGCCTCGGAAGAAGTGCCGCAAGTGGAAAGCCAGCACACCTTCTAGCTGTCAGCCCTTGCCTGTCCTCGCACGAGTGAATCGATGACAGCAACGGGCGAGCGCAGCTGTGATCCGGCCCGAAGGGGCGGCACACTAAAGCCCGGGACCTGGGTGACGGACGCAGAATTGAGGAAGTCCCGCAGGGACGGCACAAAGACGAACCTTCGACCCGCGTGCGCTGCTTCCGCGCGGGTTGTTTCATCTAGGTCCATATGCCGGTCGTTGCAGTCATGCCGCAAGACGAGCCACCCCAGCGCTGCGCCAAGACCCGCGGTTGCTCGCTGCCGGCCGGACACAGTGGACCCTGTAAAGTAGAGGAGAAAAGTTCTGATATGAGCACTACTACCGCTAATATTTCCGCCGCCCAGGTGAAGGAGCTTCGCGACAAAACCGGCGCTCCCATGATGGACTGCAAACAGGCCCTGACCGAATCCAAGGGCGACTTGGAGCAGGCCATCGTCATCCTGCGCAAGAAGGGTATCGCCTCCATGCAGAAAAAGGCGGCCCGCGTCACCAGTGAAGGCTCGGTGGCCAGCTATATCCATGCCGGCGGCAAGATCGGCGTCCTGGTCGAGGTTAACTGCGAAAGCGATTTCGTGGCCCGCACCGAGGACTTCAAAGAGCTGGTGCACGATATCGCCATGCACATCGCCGCCAGCGATCCCAAGTTCATCCGCCGCGAAGACGTTACCCCCGAGGCCTTCGAGCGCGAAAAGGAGATCTACCGCGCCCAGGCTAAGGCCACGGGCAAGCCCGATAACGTGGTGGAGCGCATCGTTGAGGGCAAGATGGGCAAGTTCTACGAGGAGGTCTGCCTCTACGAGCAGCCCTTCATCAAGGACCAGACCGTCAACATCTCCCAGCTGATCGCGGCTAAGATCGGCAAGCTGGGCGAGAATATT
>DATGIY010000202.1:0-4582 GCA_035295475.1 Terriglobales bacterium | reverse complement strand
TCTCTGCTCGGCTGCGCCAGCCTTCTGATTATTGCCAGTTGTGGCCGATCAGTTACCCCTTCGGCAGCCCCTGCGCGCTCGGCCATCGAGGCTGATATTTCCGCTGCCGCTGTGACCCTGACCACCTCCACTGCCAGATTTCAGCTCTCGCCCGCCGGTTATATGACGGCTTCCCTGCTGAGCAATGGCCGGGCTCTGACCTTGGATGATCCCAATCCGGACAGCAGGGGTGACTCCCTGATCAGTGGCGGGAAACCGATCGCGGATTTCCAACTGAACCTCGCCGACGCGAAGGTCGCTGACGGTGCGGCTAGGCTCGGCCCCCGCGGAAAGACCGTGCAGATTTCCGCTCGTAGCGCTAGCTTTCCCTCGCTCCAGGAAACTCTGACCATCGAAGTCGCCGATGATCTCCCCAACCTGGTCTTTACGACCGCGACTTACAAAAACACCGGCACGTCACCGCTGCGGCTCGACCAGGTGGTTATCCAGCAGCACCGCCTCAGTGCTTCGCGAGTCGACGAGCAAGCCAAGCCTTGGCAGATGTGGTCATTCTCCGGAGCCAGCGAGCAATGGGGCAAAGATGACGTCATGCCCGTCTCCTCTGCTTTCTCTCGCGCCAACGTAATGGAAACCGTCATGCACAATGACGAAAACAGTACGGGTGGAGGTGTTCCTGTCGTTGCCTTCTGGACACGCTCGCTGGGCGAGGCTATCGGCCACGTGGAAGTGCTGCCCTGGGTTATGTCCTTGCCGGTACGCACCGAGCCCGACGGGCGGGTGAGCGCTTCGCTGACCTTGCAGCCCGATCAGCAACTCAAGCCGGGTGAAACCTACTCCACGCCGCTGAGCTTCGTCGCCGTGTTTCGCGGCGATTTTTATCAGCCGCTGCATTTGTACTCCACGGTTCTCCAACGCGAAGGATGGACCCTCCCCAGCGCTACTAAAGGCGATTACCAGCCTAACTGGTGCGGCTGGGGTTACGAGCTGAATGTCACGCCTAAGCAGATGCTGGGCACCATTCCCAAGCTGCGGCAGTTGGGTTTTCATTGGGCCACTCTCGATGCCGGCTGGTTCAACAACCGTGGCGACTGGCAGCCCAACCCCAAAACCTTTCCCGATGATTCCATCCGCAAAGTGGTGGACGCCTATCACCAAGCGGGCATTCACATCACCCTGTGGTGGATTCCGCTCGTGGTGGAGGATGGCGAGGGTAAAGACATTTTGAACAATCGCCCTTACAAGCTCTCGGAAGTGGTAAAACAACACCCCGGCTGGCTGATTCTGGACAAAAACGGAAAGCATGCCCGCGCCACCGCCGATATGGGCGCTCTGTGCCCAGCCGTTCCCGCGGTGCAGCAGTACTACAAGCAGCTGACGGAGAAATTTATTCGCGACTGGGGCTTTGACGGCAGCAAGCTGGACTTCTCCTACATTGTTCCTCCTTGCTATAACCCCAAGCATCACCACAAATCGCCCATGGATTCGGTCCGCGCCATGAGCGAAATCTACAAGGTTATTTTTCAGACTACCCGCGCCTTGAAGCCCGACAGTGTGACCCAGAGCTGCCCCTGCGGCACCCCGCCCAACATGGCTTGGCTGCCCTTCATCGACCAGGCGGTCACCGCCGATCCGGTAGGTTCGCGGCAGGTACGCCTGCGCACCAAAATGTACAAAGCGCTGCTGGGCCCGCAGGCCGCGGTTTACGGCGATCACGTAGAGCTCACCAAGATTAATTTCGCCAACAGTGACCACGAAGTAGACGTGGGCCGGGATTTCGCTTCCACCATCGGCACCGGCGCCGTGCTGGGCACCAAGTTTACCTGGCCCGACTACGGGCCGAAATTCAAGACCGTGGAGCTCACGCCGCAAAAGGAGAGCTATTGGAAGAAGTGGATCGACATCTACAACTCCAAGATGCTTTCCCGCGGCGAGTTCCTCGATCTCTACACCTATGGCTACGATGTGCCCGAGGGCTATGCCATAGCCAAAGACGGAAAGATGTATTACGCCTTCTATGCTCCCGAAGGTTCCCGCACCTGGTCAGGTGAGATCGACTTGCGTGGTTTGCCGCCGGGCACCTACCAGGTGGTGGACTATGAACATGCCAAGTCGCTGGGCACGGTGGATTCCCGCAACCCGAAACTGAAGGTCAGCTTCGATGAGCACCTGCTGCTGGAGGCCAGTCGTCGCTGAAAGCGGCTTCCCCTGCGCACATTCACTTTTCACCGCGGCTCCGAGTGCAGTTCATTATTGCCCAGGAGGGAGGGACAAGCTACGCTCTGAGCTGGCCGATCCAACCATCTTATGTCCGATGGAACTGCAGTTTCGGTGAACACTGGGCCCAGGCTGCGCCGCGCCTTGGGCTTGTGGGACCTGGTTCTTTATGGGCTGATCGTCATTCAGCCCACCGCCCCCATGCCGGTGTTCGGCGTGATGACCCAGAGGGCACGTGGGCACGCCGTGACTACGATTCTGATCGCCATGATGGCCATGCTGTTTACCGCCATCAGCTACGGTCGTATGGCGCGCGTTTACCCCAGCGCGGGATCAGCCTTCACCTACGTGGGCCAGGAAATTCACCCTGCCTTGGGCTACGTCACTGGCTGGAGCATGGCTATGGATTACATGCTCAACCCGGTGATCTGCACGATCCTGTGCAGCAAGTTCGCTATCCTCTTCGCGCCCGCGGTTCCCTACTTCGTCTGGGCGATCTTTTTCGCTTCTCTCTTCACCCTGCTCAACCTGAATGGTATCCGCACCTCGGCCAAAATCAACGATGGCTTGGCGGCCGCAATGGGCGTGGTGATTGCGCTGTTTTTTGTTGTGGCCGCGCGGTACGTGTTCCATACCCCTCATGACGGCGTCTCGTTTTTCACGCGGCCTTTCTATGATCCGCAGACCTACTCCACGCGTGCTGTGCTGGGCGGTACCTCGCTGGCCGTGCTGACGTATATTGGCTTTGATGGCATCTCTACCTTGTCGGAAGAAGCAGAAAACCCGCGGCGCAACATTTTGCTGGCTACCGTGCTGGTGTGCCTGCTGACCGGCGTACTCGCTTCGATGGAAGTTTATGCCGCGCAACTGGTGTGGCCTTCTTCGACCTTTCCCGACGTGGACACCGCGTTCGTCGCCGTAGCGGGCCGCGCCGGCGGCGCCTGGATGTTTGGCGTAATCAACCTCACCCTGCTGGTTGCCACCATCGGCTCGGGCATGGGTTCACAGCTGGGAGCAGCGCGACTGCTCTACGGCATGGGACGCGGCAATGCCATCCCCAAGTCCTTTTTTGGCGCCATCGATCCTAAGCGGCGAATTCCCCGCAACAACGTTCTCCTGGTGGGCGCGCTGGCCCTGCTGGGAGGGCTGACCATCAGCTTTGAGCGCGGCGCCGAACTGCTGAACTTCGGCGCTCTGCTGGCCTTTATGGGGGTGAACGCTTCCTCGTTCACCCACTATTTCCTGCGCCAGCGGGAAAAGAAATTAACCAACTTCATTGTCCCCCTCATGGGCTTTCTTGTCTGCCTCGTGCTGTGGCTCAGCCTGAGTGTTCCGGCAAAAATCGCGGGCGCTATATGGATGGGCGTGGGCATCGCCTACGGCGTCTGGCGCACTCGCGGCTTCCGCAGTGAATTGGTCAATTTTGACATTCCAGAAGAGGAATCGGCCTAGTCCCATCCCACTTCACCGTTGCCCATCCACCTCCGTCTCCATAAACAGCAATTATCGCGGCGATAAATAGTTTCAATTTCCCCCCTGCGGAAGTCGCAGTTACATTGGACGCCATTCGGCGCGGCACATCGCGCGACTCTACCTCGGGCGGATTCATGACAAAGAGGCCATGGCTCCCGGCCATCCTGCTGGCGGTACTTTTGTCTACGGGCTTGTGGGCACAGGTTGCGACTCCAACCGCAGCCGCCACCGCAAGCGAAGCGCAGACCGGCCGTCTGCAGGAACTGGAGCGGCAAGTCGTGGACGCCAAGAGTGCGGGGGACAACGCCTGGATGCTGGTGAGCGCTGCCCTGGTTCTCATGATGACCGGGCCCGGCTTGGCGCTCTTCTACGGCGGCCTGGTGCGAAAGAAGAACGTCCTGGCCACCATGATGCAAAGTTTTATCCTCATGGCCATCGTTACCGTGCTCTGGGGCCTGTTCGGTTACAGCCTGTGCTTTGGCGCGGGCAACAGCTTTATAGGCGGCCTCCACCAGATCTTCCTGCATGGGGTGGGCTCCCGGCCGGACGCCGATTACGCCGCCACCATTCCCGCCATGACCTTCATGGTGTACCAGTTGATGTTCGCGATTATTACCCCGGCCCTGATCACCGGCGCCTTCGCCGAGCGCATGAAGTTCAGCGCCATGGTGCTGTTCATGATTTTGTGGACCGTAGTGGTTTACGATCCCATGGCGCACATGGTGTGGGGCAAAGGTGGGTTTCTGAATGCCGCGCTGGGCGGACGGTTCCCCACTCTCGATTTCGCCGGTGGTACCGTGGTGCACGTCACTTCCGGCGTGTCCGCTCTGGTATGCGCGCTTTATTTAGGACGCCGCTTGGGCTATCCGCACGAAGCCACGCCGCCGCATAGCGT
>DATGIY010000201.1:0-5046 GCA_035295475.1 Terriglobales bacterium | reverse complement strand
AGAAGATTCTGCCCGAACTGAACCGCACGCTGATTCTGACTACCTTCCGGCCGGCAACCCAGTTCGGACGTCCCACCCCCGGGCGCGCCGTGCTGACCTTCTCCAAAATTAACGTACGCGGGTAGCGAGCGCGGGCGATCCTGTGCGGCCCGGGCGCTCCCGCCCTCGCCCTTTTATGCGCAGGGCTGAAACCAGACGTGACGGGAACAGTCCGTCGGCCCAAGGTGCTGCGGCATTAAAGATCAGCTTTCACTTGTTCTGCTAGCCGCTTAGGGGCGATCAGGAGGTAGCTGCCCAGGAGCAATTCGCTCACTTCCTCCCAATCGATTTTGCCCCGGTCCAGGCGCAGCGCCACCCAGCCGCGCGAGGCCACATAAGCCGGCAAGTAGAAGCGTTGGGGCTGAGCCTCGGCGAGGGCTTTGTTATCGCCGGGCAAAACCTTACCCGTAACGGCAACGATGCCGTCGCCATGGTGGTTATCAAGAAAATACGCAAAGGTCTTTTTCCGCACCAGAAACTGGGCGTGTGAGCCGTAGATCTGGCGCTGCGCCTCAGGTAGCGCCAGCGCGATTTTAGTAACGCGAGTAAGGCGCGGGTCTTCGGAACCACCTCTTGCCATAACGAGCGGTTATCATAACGCGCTGTTTCGTCCTTCGCCGCGCGAGCGCAACCATTCAGGCGTGCTTGACAAAACAACCTTTCCCGCGCAATATGGCGTCATACGACATGTCGGTTGGTGATCTATGGAGAATTTAGCCCTGAGTGAACCCGTATTGCTGGTGCTGCTGAGCCTGGCGGAGCAGCCGCGCCATGGCTATTCCATCCTGAAAGACGTTGAATCCATGAGTACCGGCCGCGTGCTGCTCAGCACGGGCACATTGTACGGGGCGCTACAGCGCCTTCTGAGCGAGGGTTGGATTGAGCGCGTAGCAGAGGACAACACCCCGCGCGACCGGCGCACCTATAGGCTCACGGCACGCGGGCGGCGCAACCTGCAAATGGAAGTCGAGCGCATGCGCCACCTCACCAAGGTGGCTGCCCTGCGCGTAGCGCGTAAGGAGGCGTGATGGCGCTCACGGTTTACTGCTGGCTGTTATGCCTATATCCCTCGAGCTATCGCCATGATTTCGCGGAGGAAATGACGTCCGTCTTCGGCGACGCACGCAGCGCGCTTCCGCCGGCGCTGGCTGCGAAGATCGGCTTCTACCAGCGCGAATTCCTTGGACTCTTATCGGGTGCACTGCGGGCGCACTTTGAGCGACTGTTCGGCCCCGCCCTGCCCTTTCGGAGGTTCGATATGCAACCCCAGTTTCGTTTTCCTCGCTCCACTGTGTTCCTGATGCTGGTGATCTTCGCCGGTACCGTCCTCGCCATCGCCGAAGCCGCCAGAATTGCCGGAGATACGTCGGCGCCGGTCTGGCCATTGGTGTCCATTCTGGCGTTTATGCTGCTCACTATGTGCACTGCTGCCACACTTGTCTTGGGAATTCTGCACACCCTGCGGCGTAGCGGCGTGCACCGCCTGGAGAACATGCAAGTGAAGTCGAACGCCAACGGCTAGCGGCGGAGGGGTACATTCTGTGCGCCGGCCAACGTCTGACCCCATCATCTGTGCAAAGCTGGTTCAGCTTGGGGGATGTGGGGATCAAATACCTCTCGCGATCGCATTCTGAGGAGAACAGCCATGAAGTCGTACCTCTTTGTGGGCATTCTGCTGGGCGCAATGCTTCCAACGGTGGCCCTCTGCGCAACTAATGTCACTGGCAAGTGGTCGGGAACCTTGCAAATGGATGGCCAAAAGGATGCCAAGACTGCTTACTCCATCTTTAATCAAGACGGAAACAAATTATCAGGAAGCGTCGGACCCGACGAGAGCGAGCAAGACGAGTTCGAAGGCGGGAAGGTGGAGGGCGACAAACTAACGTTTGACGTTCCACAGGGCCCAAATGGTGAAGGCTCACTTCACGTTGAACTGCACGTGAAAGGAGATCAGATGACTGGGCGAGCCACATGGAGCGGACCGCCACCGCATACCGGGTCGGGGACACTTTCTCTGAAGCGCGTGGTCGAAAAGTAAGGTCCGTCTTGATCAGAGAGTACACAACCGCTTCCGCTTCGCCGTCCAGTCGCCGATCGCGCATATGGCGCGTCTGCCAATGGCTCATACTTTCACTGGCGTTGCTTGTTGTCGCAGGCGTCGTATATCAGTTCTCAATGGTGGAATGGGACAGCCATCGCTATCCACCTCCCGGCAAACTCGTGGATATCGGCGGCCTGCGGCTTCATATCAACTGTACGGGCACGGGGAGTCCCACGGTCATCTTCGAGGCCGGTCCCAACGACTCCTCCCTCATTTGGCAACTGGTTCAGCCGCAGATCAGCAAATTAACTCATGTTTGCTCTTACGATCGCGCCGGTTTTGGTTGGAGTGACGCGCCCAATGAGGCGCGCACTAGTTTGAATATTGCCGACGAACTGGCCCGTCTGCTCACGCGTGCTGCGGTGCCCGGCCCCTACATTCTCGTGGGACACGACTTTGGCACACTCGACCTGCGGGTGTTCACCGCCCGACACCGCCAGGAAGTCGCGGGCATGGTGTTCGTCGATTCCGTCCATCCCGACATGCACCATCGTCCCCCATTCAATGTCGCTGCTCAGTCCGCTCTATCGAACGCTTATTACCGCCTTATTCCCTGGACCGTGCCACTGGGACTGCCGCGAATTCTCGGCTGGTGCCGCGACAACTTCACATTTCACACCCAGCCTGCCGCGTGGGCTCGTCTTGTGCCCGAAGCTGCTGCTCAATATTGTCGTCTGCAATCCTGGCGGGCTGAGGAAGCGCAGGTCACCGACGAGGATGGCTCCCTGGCTACTACCACCGGCCCTTTCGGCGACATGCCGCTTATCGTGCTCTCTCATGATCCGCAGGTTAACGATTTCGGCGGCTTTTTTTCTCCCGCCGATTTATTCAAGGCAGAGCGCTCCTGGATGGAGATGCAGGGGGAATTACGCACTCTCTCATCGAGAAGTAAATGGATCGTGGCCAAAGGAAGCCCTCACTGGATACAAATCCATCGCCCTGAGTTAGTCGCCGCCCAAGTTCAAGAAATCGTCAACGACGCCCGTGGGATCGCGCCATTCCAAGCTGACCCAAACACAGAGTACAAGTAAGCCGAGGCGTAAGGAGCGCCATGAAAAAGACGTTTCTGTTGCTAGTCGCCTTTTCCGCGCTTGCCGCCGCCTGGGCGCAGCACTCCGCAAAAGCCGCAGCGGATCGTGCTCCCGAATCCGGGCAATCGCAGCAGGCGGCGGACGAAGGCAGTTCGGTTCGTATCGCGCGCATCGAAAATGACCTGCCTCCCGCGGTTGTCATCAAGGGCCAAGCGGCTCGCGGAATGAAGCTCAGCGAGCGCATGCGGTTCTATAAGGTTCCGGGCTTAAGCGTAGCGTTCTTCGATCACGGAAAGATTATCTGGACGCGCGCCTACGGACTGGCTGATGTGGCCACAAGAAGACCTGTTACTTCCGAAACCCTGTTTCAAGCGGCCTCCATCAGCAAGGCGGGGAGCGCGCTGGCGGCGCTGCATCTGGTGCAGCAAGGCAAGCTCGGCCTGGATGAGGACGTGAACGATAAGCTGCGCGCCTGGAAAGTTCCAAACAACCAGTTCACCGCGAAGGAAAAGGTCACGCTCCGCCGGATCCTGAGCCACAGCGCCGGCCTACCCTTCCAAGGTTTACCCGGTTACGCTTCTGGCGAGCCTGTTCCCAGCATCATGCAAATCTTGAATGGAGAAAAACCGGCAAACACTGAACCAATTCGCGTTGATGCGGTTCCCGGCACGATCTGGGGGTATTCGAACCTGGGATACGTTGTCCTGCAGGCGCTCATGAGTGATGTAACGGGCAAACCTTTCCCCGAAATTATGAATGAGCTTGTCTTGCGACCTGCAGGAATGAGGCACAGCACGTATCAAGAGCCGCTGCCGAAGCATCTCATCCCTCTCGCCGCTATGCCTTACGACGAGAACGGCAAACCGGTAAAGGGCGGCTGGCATACTTATCCGGAAATGGCGCCTGCTGGGCTTTGGTCTACTCCCTTCGATCTGGCGCGCATGGCCATTGAGGTTCAGAAGGAATATGCCGGCAAATCGCACAAGATCCTTGCGCGACCTCTGGTCCGCGAGATGCTCACCCGCCAGAAAGATGATTGGGGACTCGGGTTGGCGCTGCCGGCAGGGCACAAGCTGAGATTCGCGCATGGTGGACAAAACGCCGGTTATCGTTGCGATTTGGAGGCTTACGCCGATATGGGGCCTGGCTTGGCGGTGATGACGAATTCAGATGGCGGTGAATTTCTCATTCAGGAACTGCTGCGAGCGGTTGCCAAGGAATACTCCTGGCCCGACTTGCAGCCCATCGAACACACGGTCGTGAAAGTCGCCCCTTCTATTCTCCGGGCATACGTTGGAATCTATGAAGATCCGAACGCAGGCAGGATAACGGTTTCGATGAAGAACAATACCCTCTACGCTCAGGCGGATCCACTCGGTCCTCAGCCACAGGAGCTCTATCCCGAATCGAGTACGGAGTTCTTCCTCCTGTCGAACGACGTGACTTTCCGGTTCCAACAAGACGAGAAAGGCAACGTGTCGAAGGTCATTGTCCGTGCATTCGGGCACAGTTTCGAAGTGAAGAAAACATTGTAGACCCTCAATAGTCAACTCCCGAGTGGCCGGCTAACCGGAAGCCACGCTACAGGACAGGGCGAGTACGGCTTGGGAATTCTGCACACCCTGCGGCGTAGCGGCGTGCATCGCATGGAGAACGCACAAAGTTGGATTATCCGGCACAGCCGAACCCCAAACCATAGCCGCGCAGAGGCGGCCCTGGTCATTGGCTTTGGTTGTGGCCGCCGGCGCTATGTATCAGTTTCCAAAGAGGAAACTTAATTCACAGTTAATGGTGCTGTTACGCTGCCCAGGTTCCCAGTAGCTCTGTCGCGAATCACGACTCGAACCGCGTACTGTCCTGAACTAATTTCGAAAT
>DATGIY010000200.1:0-3091 GCA_035295475.1 Terriglobales bacterium | reverse complement strand
GTTGCTGTAACCGCCCCAATATTGCGCTCCGCCATTGCCGAGGCAGATTTCGCCCCCGTAGCCGCCGCAGGAGTTAACTACGCCGTTGGAGAACACGATAAACGTCGAATTGGCTCCCGAGCCCCGCAGCGCCACGTTGTTCTTGCCGTTAAACGTAATCGCGCCAGAAAGATTGAATGTCCCGGCTCCGAGCAACACGTACTGATTGCTGCCGCAAGAGGCAATCGCCGAGTTGATCGTGGAAGCGCTGGCTCCCGCCGCGATTGTCGATCCGCACTGGGTCCAGGAAGCGGAGGGAATGCCGCCTACCACCCCGGCCCGCGACCAGTCGGTGGCTCGGCTAGGACTGATGATTCCGGACCAGGCTTGGCCCTGAGCGACCGTAGGGAGTATCCAGAAAGCTAAAAATGACCATAAAATTAACTGCCGAAGTTTCATTATCGGAATCCTTTGCCATCCGGCTTTTTAGAAAGAAATGCGCCCCGCTTCTTCCAAAGGCAGGATAGCTCCCGCCTCTGACATCTACCTACTGGACCTATGGACAGTTTAAGAACAGGGATAGCTGAACAGTATCAAATATAGGCCAAATCCACGCCGGCAATCCCCAAGTCTGATAAGGATTTAATACTCTATACGCGCGAGTAAATACCATTGTGCGATGCCGCCCACGGCGCACAGGACAAAATTGAATGTCGATCTGGAGATTGAGTGAAACCGTTTGACGCCAGTGGCAACTTCCACCCCGTGGAAGTGGGCGGTGGATTGCGCCGTCTGGCCGTTCGCGGCGCAGGCGTCACCGTGTTTGCCCAGGGCCTGACGTTCGCCGCGCAAACCGTCGCCACCATTGCTCTGGCCCGCCTGTTGATGCCCTCGGATTTCGGCGTCGTGGCCATGGTCACCACCTTCAGTCTGGTGTTATTGAGCTTCGGGCAAAACGGCTATTCCGAAGCCATCATCCAGCGCGAAGAAATGAGCCATGCCCTCGCCAGCAATCTGTTCTGGATCTGTACCGGTGTCGGCACGCTTCTGGCCCTTGTTTTTGCGGCTTCCGGACCGCTGCTCGCCAGGTTTTACGGCGACTCCCGCGTCATCGTCATCGCGTTGTGGGTGTCGCTCAGCATCTTTTTCAGCAATTTGGCCGTGGTCCACATCGCCCTTCTCAAGCGAGCGCTGCGCTTTTCCACCACCTCCAAAATCGATGTCGCTGCCAACGTCCTGTCCGTCGTCGTTTCCCTGGTTTTCGGAATCTACGGATTGGGATATTGGGCCTTGGTCGCGGCCGTGGTTGTCCGCCCCGTCATCCAGCTGATTGGCGCCTGGTACGTTTGCCGCTGGATGCCCAGCCTGCCCCGGCGAGTGCCCGGCACGAGCTCTGTCGTGCGCTTCGCACTCCACGTTTATGGTCGCTTCAGTTTCAATTACACCACCCGGAATACAGACAACCTCCTGGTCGGAATGCGCTTTGGCTCGGCTTCTCTCGGCTTCTATAAGAAGGCCTACGATCTGTTTCTGCTTCCGGCTAACCAACTGTACATTCCCGTCTCCGACGTCGTACTTTCCACCCTTAGCCGGCTGGAACGCGGCTCGGCGGAGTACCGCCGCTATTTCCTCAATGGTCTTTCCGTGCTGGCCTTTGTCAGCATGGGTGCCGGTGCGCTCCTCACCCTCACGGCTAAAGACCTGATTCGGCTGCTTTTAGGTGAGAAGTGGAGCCCGGCCGGGCACATCTTTGCCTTTTTCGGCCCTGGCATCGGCATCATGCTGGTCTACTTTACGAGCGGCCTGATCCATCTCTCGATTGGCCGGGCGGACCGCTGGTTTCGCTGGGTGGTCCTGGAATTTGGGGTCACCGTGCTCCTCTTCTGCCTGGCCCTTCGCTGGGGACCCGTGGGAATCGCCTCGGCTTGGAGCGCCTCGTTTTGGATTCTTTTCGTCCCCGCATTCATCTATGCTGGCAAACCAATTCATTTCGGCATCGCCCCGATTCTGGCGGTGGTCTGGAAATACACGGTAGCCTCGCTGGTTGCCGGGCTCACCTCCGCCCTGATTATCCGGAATATTACCTCGTTAGTCGTTGCTCAGGGTCTGCTGGCTGCCGTTGCCAGAATCGCCTGCACTTCCGTGTTGTTCGTGGCCCTCTATCTTGTGATGGTCACTGTCTTGCACGGAGGACCGGAACATCTTTTTCGTTTCGCCAGGTTGATTCCGGAAATGCTTCCTTCGTCCCGGCGTCGCACCAACGCGTCGGGCGTCGAAGAAAGCCCAGTCGAGCCGGCCGGCACCCCTGCGGAAATGTCTCCATCTGCGGCAAGTAGTGGATGTCGGGATCAACAAGAAGTCGGTAAAGCCTGACGTAGGCTGTTGTTTCGGAATCGCGGCGCATCACCGTTCGGAGGATTTAGATGTCATTTCGCAATCCCTGGTCCAGGCTGGTGGGGTACTACCAACGGAAGGCCGGTAGCCATATCTACCGCCGCCCGTTCACCATCAACCTGCAACGCCCGATCATTTCCTTCACCTTTGACGACTTTCCTCGCTCCGCCTTGCTGACCGGCGGCGCAATTCTCAACCACCACGGGGTGGCCGGCACCTATTACGCCTCGCTCGGGCTCGTGGGTAAGGACACTCCGAGTGGGCGCATCTTTTCGACTGATGACCTTCCTCTGCTCATCGAGCAAGGGCACGAACTGGGTTGCCACACCTTCGCGCACTGCGATTCATGGGCCACCGCCACGAAAACCTTTGCCAACTCCATTACCGAAAATCACGCGGCCCTGAATCAGCTTTACCCGCATTCCGAATTCAAGACCTTCTCTTATCCCATCAGTCTTCCCAGTCCCAAGACCAAGGCCCGCATTGCCGATCAGTTCCTCTGCTGCCGCGGCGGCGGGCAAACGATTAACACCGGCAAAGTCGACCTCAATCAACTCTCCGCTTACTTTCTGGAGAAGAGCCGCAACAATTTTCAGGCCGTCAAGGACATCATCGAGCACAACCGCCAGGCTTGCGGCTGGCTGATCTTTGCCACGCACGATATTTCCAATTCCCCGACGCCTTTCGGATGTACTCCGGAATTCTTTCAGAAGGTTCT
>DATGIY010000199.1:0-2582 GCA_035295475.1 Terriglobales bacterium | reverse complement strand
GGAGCAGTTACGCGGTGCTGTTTTGGCTACGTTGGAAAATGGCGGGCACCGTACCTTGGCCTATATGCTGGACGCCGGCGAATGGACGTTGAAGGGTAACGAATTGACGATCAAGGCAGCCGCCTCGCCCAGCGTAATCGACATGGCGTTTGGCGCCGAACCCAGAAAGATTGCCACTGCCGCCGCCGTCAAAGCCGCCGGCCGTCCGCTCAAGCTATCGGTGGTGGGAGGCGGAGCCGGCAACGGAGCGGCCAATCCCCGCGCCGCAAGTCCCGCACGAAGTGGAGGAGGTCGCAACCGCGCTCTGGAGGATCCCGTGGTCCAGCGCATGCGCGACAAGTTCGGGGCGGAGATTCGGACCGTTATTGACCATCGGGAGAAGCGGTAATTAGTGCTGCTAACCGGGAGCCTGTAGACATTATGGGTGGATTCAACATTAAGGAAATGATGTCCATGGCCCGCCAGCAGGCGGAAGCCTTGCAGAAAAAGATGGAAGAGACGGTGGTCGAGGCTACCGCCGGGGGCGGCAGTGTGAGCGTCAAGATGAACGGGCGCAAGCAGATCCTGAGCTTAAAACTGGACCCGGAGGCGGTGAAATCGGGAGATGTGGAGATGCTTCAGGATCTGGTCACAGCCGCGGTGAACGAAGCCGTTCGCCGCGTGGACGAAGCCATGCAATCCGGCTTGGGCGGCATGCTCAGCGGCCTGGGCCTGGGGTAATTGTGTAATCGGATAATTAGTAATCGGTAAATTACTCAATTATCCGATTAGTCAATTACACAATTCCATGTCCAAATTTGCCGAGCCGATGACCCGGCTGATCGACGAGTTAAAGAAGCTGCCTGGGGTTGGCAGCAAGAGCGCCCAGCGCTTCGCCTTCTACATTTTGCGTTCCAGCACGGAAGACGCCGAGGCCCTGGCCGCGGCGGTGCGCGACGTTAAGGCCAAGCTCCGCCTGTGCTCGCAATGTAACAACATCACCGACGTGGATCCCTGCGTCTATTGCAGCAATCCTACCCGCAACCAGCGCCAGGTGTGTGTGGTGGAAGAGCCCACCAACATTGCCGCCATCGAGAAAACTCGCCATTTCAATGGCGCTTACCACGTTCTGCATGGCTCCATTTCGCCCCTGCATGGCGTGGGCCCGGAGCAACTTCGGTTATCGAACCTGTTCCGCCGTATCGATGCCGGGGAGGTCGATGAGGTGATCCTGGCCACCAATCCCACCGTGGAAGGCGAAGCAACAGCGGTCTATATCTCCCAGCAGATCCGGCGCCCGGGCGTTAAGGTGACGCGCATCGCCACGGGCATACCCGTGGGCAGCGACATTGAGTACACGGACGAGGTCACCATGCTGAAGGCCATCGAAGGCCGACGGGAACTGTAAGGGGACAAATGGCTTAAGGCTCAATACGTTGCGTGTTTCTGCTGCTAAAGTTCTTGGGCAGCGGCTCCGAACGAGGGAAAATCGTGACTTGCGAAGTTGCGCCATGAAGCCAGATTCACCATTTTGCGATGTGGAGAGTGCGGTGGCTGATATCCGGGCCGGCCGGATGATTGTGGTCGTGGATGATGAGGACCGCGAGAACGAAGGCGACCTCACTTTGGCCGCGGAAAAAGTGACTCCTGAAGCCATCAATTTCATGGCCCGTTATGGGCGCGGCCTGGTATGCCTGGCCATGACCGAAGAGCGCCTGGAACACCTGCGCATTGGGCCCATGACAGCGGAGAATACCTCGAATTACGGCACCGCCTTCTGCGAATCGGTGGACGCTCGGGAGGGCGTAACTACCGGCATATCAGCTTACGATCGCGCGCGCACCATCGCCGTGGCCATCGATCCTGCCTCCCGCCCTTCGGATCTCGCGCGGCCTGGACACATCTTCCCGCTGCGAGCCCGCAAAGGAGGTGTGCTGGTGCGCGCCGGCCAGACGGAAGCGTCCGTGGATTTGGCGCGGCTGGCGGGCCTGGTTCCCGCGGGCGTGATTTGCGAAATCATGAAGGATGACGGCAGCATGGCCCGCGTGCCGGATCTGGTCGGATTTTGCCAGCAACACAACCTGAGGATGCTGACGGTGGCCGAGCTAATTCGCTACCGCATGCAGCATGAGCGCTACGTGCATCGCCTGGGAGAAGCCCTCCTGCCTACCAACCACGGCGAGTTTCGAATGATTGCCTATGAAAGCGAGGTAGAGGGCGGCGAATCGCATGTGGCACTGGTGCGAGGCGACCTGGAGCATGCCACTGAACCTGTTCTCGTGCGCATGCACTCCCATTGCCTGGTGGGAGACGTGTTTGGCGCCACCTGGTGCGAGTGCCGGGCCGTAATCGATCGCTCTCTGCAGATGATCGCCGAGCAGGAGATCGGCGCGCTCATTTATCTCCATCAAACCTCAAAAGGATTCTCGGTGGAGCATATGGGCGAGCGTACCCTGCTTTCTTTCCATCGCGATGTGCGCCTGCCCGCCTTGCCCGAGAGCGAGCGCAAAACGCAGCGGGAAATCGGTATTGGCGCGCAGATTCTTTCCGATCTGGGCTTGCGCCGCATACGCCTTCTCACCAACCATCCGCGGAAAGTCGCG
>DATGIY010000198.1:0-2737 GCA_035295475.1 Terriglobales bacterium | reverse complement strand
CACGAACTGGAAGAGGTTGTCGAGGTAGCGGCGGCCCAGGGGCAGCATACAAGGCAAGCGCTTGCCCTGTTCGCGCCAACGGGCGGCGCGTGCGCCGCGGCCGGTGGGTGTGCCGCGGAAGGCGCCCAAAAGATAGTTATTGACGCTGGCGCCAGCGTAGATGTGAGGGCGCAGGATGTAGGTGAGGCAGTCGCCCAATTCATGGGCGCGCTGTTGCACCACAAAATCGGATTCGCGCTTGTGAATGGCGTAAGGCAGGGTGTGCCCGCCCAGAGGAAAGTTTTCCTTCACTGGCCCGGGCAGATCGGAGCCGTAAGCGGAAACGCTGCTGGGAAAGATGAACTTGCGGATGTGGCCGTCGGTGCGGTTGATTTCGCCAATGGCTTCCATGAGTCGCGCCACACCAGCGACGTTGATCTGCCACATGTGCTCGACTTCGGTGACGCCGGTGCGGATGGGGTCGATCACGAACGCCAAGTGCACCACGGCGCTGGCCTGGGTCTCGACAAGCAGTTGCATGAATTGCCGGCAGCTCGCCTCTTGCGCCAGGTCAATGCTTTCGAACCTGGCGAGACTACCGCTGCGGGGCGGAGCCAGGTCCACACCCACGACTTGGAAATCCGGCAACAAGGGGAGCAGACGTACCCCCAGGTTGCCGGCAATTCCGGTGATCACTACGGTCGGACGTTCGTTTGTCATCAGGTCTTACTATTTTTGAGCAGGTGGCCCTGGTTTGGGGGTGGGTGGCTTATTGGGCAGCGCACCCTTCGGAGCTCCGGGTGCCGGGGGCGCCTGGCCTCCGAAATAGGTTTGGTTCAGCTCCGGCTGCACCGAACTGATCATCTCCTGGATCTGTTTACGGTAGGCCTGCTGCTTCAAGTAATTGCGGATTTCGCCTTTGGCCTGATTGAGAGGAATCAGCTGCTTGGAGACCACCTTGTAAATATAAAAGCCACCAGGATCGTCCAGGAGTTCCGAAACCTGGCCGGCCTGGAGATCAAAAACCTTCTGGTGATTGGTGGGCAGGCCTTCGTGGGTGATCTTGCCCAGACTCACACTGGGCGACTGGGACTGAATGCCGGCGGCATCGAAAGCTTCCTTTTGCAGTTTCTGGAAATCGCCCCCGGCCACGGCCTCGGAATGGATCTTTTCCGCTGTCGCCTTCATGGCAGCTTCGTCGGCGGCGGCGTCCGATTTGGAAGGAGTAGAGGAACCAGGTCCGGCAGCATGCTGTTTTGCCTTAGGAACGAAGATGCGCAGCATTTCGGCTTCCTGGAACTGGGTGGGATTATCGTTGTAGAACTTCTGGACCTCCGTGTCAGGAACATCGCCCGCCTTCTTTTCCATGTTGCGGGTGTAGTACTGGGCCAGCAGCTGCATATTGGCGAAGCGCTGCATCTCCTGGAATTGAGGATCCTTGTCCAGACCTACCTGGTGTGCTTTTTTGGCGAAGAGCAGCATGCGCGGGTAAGCTTCCGCCAGTTGGCGTTTCACGGTTAAAGGCATCTGGGGATTGAGCGCGTCCGCCAGCTTTTCAAACTGCGCCCGGGTGAGCACGGTCTTGCAGTCGGCCTTGGAAGCAGTGGCGGATTTGGCGGTGGTCTTAGCCGAATTCGCCGAGGTGGCGGCGGTCGGGGAGGAGCACAGGCCGTTGATGGTCACTACGGCGGCGCTTTCGGGCACCGCGCTCAGGGGCACTTTGGGGGCAGGAGCCTCGTCCGGGTCCTGCCGCTGCTGACGTTGTGCCGCGGGCGCCAGCCTGGCTCCGGGCCGGGCCGCGGATGTTGCCGGGGCACCCTGGCCCAGCGCCAGCGATGCGAACAGCAACGGGCTCAGCCAACCATAATGTTTCACTTGAACCTCCGAGGAGAGTATGTTTGAAATCCTAGCATATGAGGCAGCGGGATCGCTGTGACGCTCTTGTGCGCAGGAACTAGCGCCCCGGCGGCAGCCAGACCTCAGCCCCGCCGGAAACAGGAGAACTCAAAACGTGGGGCGTAATCACGACCAGCAGTTCGTCATCTTCCATCTGCTTGTTATTGGATCCGGTCACCTGGTTCACACCGGGAATCTGCGCTAAGCCGGGGATGCCGCTCAGGCTGCGCTGATCGGTAGTGGAAACCGCTCCCACTACCACACCGGGCTCGCCGTTGGGCAAGGTAATCATGCCCTTGTACTCGCGCTGGGCAATTACGGGAACACCATTAAAGCTCTGCCCCAGCAGGCTGCGCAGCTGCAGTTGCAAATCGAGAGTGACGCTGGAGGTGCCGTGAATGGCCGGTTTGGCTTTAATGGTGAGTCCGAGGTCCTCGTAGGTAAAAGACGGGAACGGAGTCTGGAATGAACCGTTGGCAATGACCTTGGACAAAGCCGGGCTGTTGAGAATGGGGGCAAAACTAGCGTTCAGAATGGGGTAGCGCTCACCCACGCGAAAGGTAGCGGGATCGGACTGGGAAGCATGCAAGGTCACGTGCTGGAGGGTGGTGACGGACGACTGGTTGTCGGAGAAAGCGGCGCTGAGCTGAGGGAAGGTGAGGCCCATCAGGGTGAGGCCGCCTCCAAAAGTGGCAAAAGGCTGGGAGAAGATGGATCCCGCCTGGTTTTGCAGCTGGGCGAGT
The DNA here is from genome assembly GCA_035295475.1 of Terriglobales bacterium. Classification (GTDB taxonomy): domain Bacteria; phylum Acidobacteriota; class Terriglobia; order Terriglobales; family Acidobacteriaceae; genus JAICWP01. Next base: position 119 of record DATGIY010000198.1, on the reverse strand, counting down.
AGTCCCTGCAAAGCCTGGCTGTTGGCGGCATTGATGCCGCCGCTGGCAATCAGCTGATTGATCAGCTGCTGAATATTTTGGCCGCCCAGAAGAGCCAGGGCTCCCGCCGGGATGTTAAA
>DATGIY010000197.1:0-3153 GCA_035295475.1 Terriglobales bacterium | reverse complement strand
AGCCCTGGGCGCGATCCTGGGAGCGCGCCGCGAACTGGAGGCCGGGCGGGCCGTGGCTTTCACCGTCGATGGCCCGCTGGGTCCGCTCTACCAAGCTAAGCCGGGGCCGGCGGTGCTTTCCCATCTCACCGGCGTGCGCATCATCGCCTTTCATATTGCCGTGGAACGCGCCTGGACCCTCGGCACCTGGGACCGCATGATCATTCCCCGGCCGTTTTCCCGCGCTGCCGTCCATTTCAGCGCGCCCATGCTGGTGCCCCCCGATGCCGATGAAGAGCAGATGGAGCGCTGGCGCCAGCAACTGCAGCAGGTTCTGGAGCGCGTGCGTGATATCGCGGAAAGCAAGATCAAGAAACATTGACGACTGAAAAGGCTGCGTTCACACTTGCGGGTCCCACCGTTGCACCGGATCGCAGAGTGCTACTGTCTCTGGGTTTTCGATCTTCAATCTTCAATCGTCAATTCCTGCGATCGCTCAGATCGCCCACTGGGCATTGACAGCTTGCATCGCCCGCGCCTATCTTTGTTCCCGTTACTTCGGTTCGCGCGTCCTGAACGCTGGTTCAGGACTGGGAAGCGGGTGAGAATCCCGCGCTGCCGCGCAACTGTAAGCGAGGAATTTGCCGCTGGTCACTGGGCTCGCCCGGGAAGGCCGGCGGTTGCATGGCGGACTGCACCGGAACCTCCGGTTCGGTCCTGACTCGCTAAGCCAGGAGACCGGCGCGAATCGCCACTACCCACCTCTTTCGCGTGCAAAGGAGGAAGCTGTGCGGGTTCTCTGCTGGTTTGCTGGCTGTTTGCTAATGCTTCAGGCCGCGTGGGCGGCCGACGTCTCCATCAAGGTGGTTGATCCGCAGTACGCCGTGGTCCCCGGTGCCACCGTACTGCTGCTGCGCCCGGATAATTCCGCTCCCCTTGCGGTACATACCACCTCCTCCAACGGAGCGACACGTTTCGCCGGCGTGGCCGCCGGCCCGTATGTCGTGCGCATCCTCGCTCCCGGTTTTGCCGCGCTGACGGCCAACATCAGCGCACCGCAAGAAGTAACTCTCCACTTACAAATCGCTGTCTCCACTCAGAATGTGGTGGTCACCGCGACCCGTACCCCCGTGCCCAGCGCGGAAACCGGGGCCGAAGTGTCCAGTCTGGATGCGATCGAGCTAAAGAACATGCAGCCGGTGGACGAAGCCGACTCCCTCCGCTTTTTGCCCGGCGCGGTGATCGGGGAGAACGGCCGGTGGGGCGGGCTGGCTTCACTTTTCGTGCGCGGCGGTGACTCCCGCTACAACAAAGTGATCATGGATGGAGTGACCATCAACGACCCGGGCGGCCGCTTCAACTTCGGGGTCATCCCCATGGACCAGGTGGATCGGCTGGAGTTTGTGCGCGGCGCCGAGAGCGACCTCTACGGCTCCGACGCCATGACCGGGGTGGTGCAGACCTGGACCCGCGAGGGCACCACCATGACCCCGGAGCTTGCCTTCGGCGCCGACGGCGGCACCTTCCAGACGGCCCACGGCTATGCTTCGGTTTCCGGGGCCCGCGGACGATGGGATTACAACCTGTTTGGTGACCAGTTCCACACCAATGGCCAAGGAGTCAACGATCAATATTCCAATTCTTCCCAGGGCGTGAACCTGGGCCTGGTTCTGGCCCCCAAGGTCCGCTTCCGGCTCCGCACCCGGCACTTGAACAGCCGTACCGGGGTGCAGTCATTCTGGGATTTCAACGGTCAGCCCCTGCTGCCGCCGGACAGGGATCAGCGCGCGCGGCAGAACGACTTCTTATCCAGCGCCGAGATCACGGTCAGCGGCACCCGCTGGCAACATACATTTACCGGCTTCGAATACCACCACAAGCTGGCCAACATCGATCAGGTCATGGAAGCGGGACGCGTTTCGCCCCTCTTCGGAAACATTGATCTGCCCTTCGACAGCATTTCCGACCTCAACCGCGCCGGATTCGAGTACCAGGGCCAGTACTGGGAGCGCAGTTGGGCGCGGCTCATCGTTGGCTATCGCTTTGAGGACGAAAATGGTTTCGTGGGCGACCTGTTATCGCCGCCGCTCAGCCACGGACTGCGCCTGAACCATGACGTCTATGCCCAGCAACTGCTGACCAAGGGCCGCGCTTCGCTCGTCGCCGGACTGCGCTTCACCCATAATGGCAGCTTCGGCAATGCGCTGGTCCCGCGCATCGCCCCCAGTTTCCTGCTGCTGCGCGGCGGCAACATCTTCTCCGGAACCAGGCTGCGCGCTTCCTTCGCCGCCGGGATTAAAGAACCGCTGCTGGAAGAAACCTTTGCCGCTGGTGCTTTTGTCATTCCCAACCCTGGCCTGAAGGCCGAGGAAAATCGTGCCTTCGATGCCGGGATCGAGCAGCGCCTTTTGGGAGGCAGGTACGTTGTGGCTGCGACATATTTCAACAACATCTTTCGTCGCCAGGTGGAGTTCGCCACCAATCCCCTGACTTTCGTCGGCCAGTACGTCAACGTGAACAAATCGCTCGCCCACGGCGCGGAAACGGAATTCCACGCCCGAATGTGGTCGCGCCTGAGCCTCGATTCCTCCTACACTTACACTTCTACTCAAATCCTATCGGCACCGCTATGCACGGTGCAGAACTTCTGCGATCCCCTGCTGGCGACCGGCCGCCCCTTATTGCGGCGTCCGAAGCATTCCGGGAATGTACTGCTGAATTATTCCGCCCATCGCTGGGGTGGCGAGATTGGCGCCACCTTCATGAGCCCGCGGGTAGACTCCGATTTTCTCGGCTTGTTGCCGCCCGTAACTCATAGCGCAGGCTATGGACGTGTGGATTTGGGCGGCTGGTACACGCTGACCAGCCACATGACTGCCTATCTGAACATTGGCAATCTTTTCGACCGGCGCTATGAGGAGGCTGCCGGTTATCCGGCGCTGGGCTTCAACTTTCGCGCCGGAATGCGCTTTCGCCTGGGCGGCGAGTGATGCCGTCAATTGTTCTTAGACTGGGGCTTATCGTTTTCGGCCCGCGGCGGCTGGTTCTTTCACACCTGTGGTTTTGGCCGACATCTTGCCATTGCCGTCGCGATGCGAGTGATTACCGCTAGCGTACTTTTCGCGCGCTTCCGCCAACTTGCGCATTTCCACGTCGCCGAGCAGATGTTGACGG
>DATGIY010000196.1:0-13804 GCA_035295475.1 Terriglobales bacterium | reverse complement strand
AAGACTGAGTGAGGATGCGGGCCGGAAAACGCACGGCTAGACCGCCCGCGGGCGAATTCGTGCCGGCCAACCGGATGTGTTCCGGGCGTAGCGAGAACACGGCGGGACCATCCGCCGTGGAGGCGGGGAATTCCAGGCGGCCACAGCGCGCCAGCCCACGTTCCACGTGGCCGCGCAGCAGGTTGGTGTGGCCGATGAACTGGGCGGTGTAGGAGGTGGCGGGGCGGCTGTAGATTTCGCGTGGCGTGGCTACCTGCTCCAAAGCTCCGCTGCGCAGCAGGGCAATGCGATCGGACATGACCATGGCCTCTTCCTGGTCATGGGTAACGAAGACGAAAGAAATGCCGACCTCGCGTTGCAGGGATTTCAGCTCCAATTGCATCTGGCGGCGGAGATTGGCGTCGAGGGCGGAGAGGGGTTCATCGAGCAGCAGCAGGCGGGGGCGGTTTACCAGGGCGCGCGCGAGGGCTACACGCTGCTGCTGGCCGCCACTGATCTTCGCCGGCTTGGACGCGGCAAAGGCACTCATCTTGACCATAGCCAGGGCTTCGTCCACCCGTTGTTCCAGGTTCTCCTTTGCGATCTTCTGCACGCGCAAGCCGTAAGCCACGTTGTCACGTACCGTGAGGTGAGGAAATAAGGCGTAGCTCTGGAATACGGTATTGACGCGGCGGCGGTACGGCGGCAGGAGGTCAAGACGCTCGCCGGCCATCCAGATTTCGCCGGAGTCGGGGCGCTCAAACCCCGCGATCAGGCGCAGGAGGGTGGTTTTGCCAGAGCCGCTTTCCCCCAGGATGGTGAGAAATTCGCCTTCGTCCACGTGCAGGGAAATGGCGCGCAACACGGCGAGTTTGCCGAAGCTCTTGGTCAGGGCGCGGATAGAGAGCAGAGGCTGGGCCGCGGCGACAGGCTGGGCGGTAGAGATCATGAGAACAGGTAGTCAGGAGTCAGTAGTCGGGAGTCAGCGACAATGCACGTGGGTTTACTAGTCTCTGCAGCTTCCATGGTTGTTCCAGCCGTCCCGATGCGACTCTTTTGCCCTGCCAGTTTCCGGCCATTGAAGTGGCGGGCTACTTTCAATCGCCCCTATGGGGCTGAAGCACATTTGCGTTCCACGACTCGAGCGCTAATCAGTATTGGTCTCGCAGACTCCTGATCCCTGAAAACTGGCTCCCTGATTTACTGCGCGGCTTTCACCTCGTTCCAGATTTCGTTGTACTTGGCGCGGCGGGGCACATTCTGCCAGAAGTAAATATGCTTCTGGTAGGCCTCCACGTCGTCGAGGTGCAGGTTCTTTTTCTCCTCCGCGGTCATGAATTGCGCTGCCTGCGGATTGGCCGGGATATAGCCGGTAACGGCGGCGACTTTCTTCTGCGTTTTGGCCTCGATCATGAATTCGAGAAACTTGTAGGCGAGGTCCTTGTTGTCGCTGGCGGCGGTGATCATCAGGTGGTCAATCCAGCCGGTAGTGTTTTCGCGCGGGATGGTCTCGCCGATGGGAAAGTTCGCCTTGCGCAGCTGGTTGGTCATGAGCGGCCAGCCCATGGCGGCGACAATTTCGTGATTCTGAAACAAATTGGTCAGCTCGCCCCCGGTGGACCAGATCTTGCGTATATTCGGCTTAAGAGCCAGCAGCTTGGCTTTGACCGCATCGAGCTCCTGGTCGCTCAAATTGTATAAGTGGCTGGGGTCGGGCTTGTCATAGCCCAATACTTGCGCCGCCATGTATACGGTGGAGAGATCGTCCCACACGGAAATCCTGCCACGATACTTGGGATCCCAGAAAACGCTCCAGCTGTCGGGCGGCTGCTTGAAGGCGGTGGTGTCGTAGAGCAGGGGGTTGGGACCCCAGGTGAAGGGCACGCCGTAAACATTGCCGTTGGCTTTCACCAGCGGCATGGAAGTGAGCTGCGGCGAAAGTTGGGTATAGCTGGAAATGCGGGAAAGATCGAGCGGGGTGGCCAGGCCCGAAGTGGCGATCATGGTGGCCACGTCGCTGGACGGGGAAATTATGTCGTAGGTGCTGGCGCTGCCGCCGCGCAGCTTGGCCACCAGTTCGTCGTCCGAACCCATGTAGGAGGCGGAAACTTTGCAATGATACTGCTGCTCGAAATCGTGGACATAGGAAGGGTCGGCGTAGCCTTCCCAGACCAGCAGGTTAAGTTCGGGAGCCTTCTTCGCACAGGCGGAAAGCAGAAGGGTTAGCGAGACCAACAGTGCCATCATCAGTGGGCGAGAGCCAGACGCCCTCGCGACAGCCGACGACCCGGCACTACACATTCTTTTCATTTCGCACCCACCGCTCCCGTGAATGCCGGCGCCCTATACACGACTTTGCCGCCCACCATGGTCATAAGCACCTGGGTTTTGTCCGTCTGATTGGCGGGTATCGTGAACAAATCCTGGTCGAGAACGATCAAGTCGGCGACCTTGCCCGGCTCGAGCGAGCCTTCGGTTTTCTCGCGATGGCCGGCGTAAGCGGCGCCCAAAGTATACGCGGCAATAGTTTGCGCCAGCGTGATGCGCTCGCCGGGAACGAAGCCGCCGGCAGGCGTGCCTTCCGCAGTTTCACGGGTGAGCGCCGTCTGCACTCCTGGCCAGGGGTTGAGCGTAACCACGGGCCAGTCGCTGCCGAAGGCCAAGTGTCCGCCGGACGCGAGTATGCTGTGCCACACCCATGCCCGGGAGGTGCGCTCGGGTCCGATATTAGGCGACCAGACCTTGAGCGTGTCGGCGTCAGGATAGGCGTGCAGGGGCTGCATGCTGGCAATCACACCGAGCTGGCCGAAGCGGGGTATGTCGGCGGCGCTGATGGTTTCAATGTGCTCCACGCGGTCGCGCAGATCTTTGACTGAACTCCTGCGATAGGAATCCTGGTAAGCATCCAGAGCCAGGCGCACCGAGCGGTCGCCGATGGCGTGCGTGAAAACCTGGAAGCCGCGGCCATTGAGTTCCGCCACGGCCTGCTTGTACTTGGCGGGATCCCAGAAAAGTTTGCCGCTCTGGCTGGGATCGTCGGTGTAGGGCTGAAGCATGGCGGCAGTGTGAGATTCGATGACGCCGTCGAGAAAGAATTTGACTGCCCCGCCGGAGATCCATTCGTCGTGATACTTGGCGCGCGCCTGCCCCAGCTTACTGATTTCCGCCGAGGTTAACTCGGGCGGGCGCGCAATGTCGCTGACGTAAAAGCGGAGCGTGAGCCGGCCCTGCTGTCGCAGTTCGTCGAGAAGATCGAGATAGGCAAAATCGCCGCCGGCGCTGTGCACACGCACCAAGCCGGCCCGGTTGGCCGCGGCCATTCCCTGAAGCAGGGCCTGCAGACGCTGCTCGCGGGTAGGCTGGGGAACCACACGCTCAACCAGTTCCGCCGCCGCATCTTCTTTCAAAGCGCCGGTGGGTTCGCCTTGCGCATCGCGCACGATTTTGCCGTTGGGAGGATCAGGAGTGTTGCGGGTGATGCCGGCGGCGGCCAACGCCTTGCTGTTCACCCAGTAGGTATGGCCATCGTAGCCCTCTAGCAGCACGGGGCGGTCGGGCACAACTTGATCCAGATATTTCTTGTCGGGAAGAGCAGTTTTGCCGAAAACGTCGTAGGACCAACCGCGGCCCAGAATCCATGGGTCTTTAGGATGGGCGGCGGCGAATTCCTTGACCCGCTGCTGGATCCCGGCAATGGTCTTCACGTCATCCAGGTTGATGCGCTCCAGGCTGAGTGAACCATCCATGAAGTGGATGTGGCAATCGGTGAAGCCGGGCAGCACCAGATGACCGCCAGCGTCAATCACGCGAGTGGAGGGGCCCCGGTATTTTTCGATCTGCTGCTCCGTGCCCACGGCCACAATGCGGCTGTCGCGAATAGCCAGGGCTTCGGCCCATGGCTGGTGCGCGTTCACCGTGTAAATGCGGGCGTGGAGGAGCACCGCGTCAGCCGGAGGATGAGCCTGGGCGGCGGCTATCGAACTAATGGCAAGAGTGGTTAAGAACAGGAGAAGTAGTTTTACTGACGAGCTAAGGCAGCGCAACGGCGACGACTGCTCCAGCGGGAGAGATGAGTTCATGCCGTCCTCGTGGCCGCTAAAATGTTGGCGGCGTATTCACCCAAAGTACCCAGGTTTCGGTTTTGCCGGGATTCGACCAGGTGTGCGGGGTCGCGCTTTCAAAATAGAAACTGTCACCGCGTTTGAGCAGATATTCCTCATTCTCCAGCGCGATCTTAAGCTCGCCGCGTAAAACGAACAGGAATTCTTCGCCTTCGTGCGCGTAGGAATCGCCGCTGCCCGCTTGGGGCGCGATGCGGAACAGGTGCGGCTCCATGACCGTGTTGCCCCAGGCCAGGAGTTCCATGCGCACTCCGGCGGCCGCCTCCAGCACCTTGCGCCGGTCTGGGCGCACCAGGTGGGGGTTGGCTTCGCTGGGATCAAAGAAGTCGAGAATGTTCGTCTTATAAAAGCGTGCCAACTTGCGCAGCGTGCCGATAGAGGCGCTCATCTGGCCGCGTTCCAGGGCGCTGAGAAATCCTACCGAGATGCCCACTGCCTGAGCTACGGACGCCAGCGATAGCGCGCGGCGCAGCCGCAGATTACGCAGGCGCAGTCCGATGCCGCCGCCGGCGCCGTCTGGAGCCGGGCGAAGCATGCCATTGCGCTTCAGCATCTGGACAATGGCGGGGGCATTGAGCCCGCGCACCCGGCGCAGGAAGCGGGCTCGCTTGAGCAGTTTTACGTCTTCGCTGCTGTACAGGCGGTAGCGGCTGGCCGTGCGCTGCGGACGGGTCAGGCCAAGGCTCTCCCAGGAGCGAATCACAGAGGGGGATACGCCCACGATGCGGGCCACGTCGCCGATTTTCAAGTAAGACTTGTTTCTGGCGGCATCCATTTTCGTTGGGGGAGAAAAGGCGTTCAGCGCCTGGGCAGCCGCCGGTTTTTGCTTGACAGCCGCTGGTAAGTTCACCTAACCTTGCGCAATTATAGCAAGGTTTGTAGTCCGCGCAAGCCGATTGTTGACAGGCTATTTTCCAACTCTTCTCCCGCGGTCTGGAGGTTGCATGCATTCCCGCAAAACCTGGTGTTGGCTGTCGCTATTGTGTTTTGCAGCTGCATCCACGCTGTTTCTCAATGCCCAGGGCACAGGGGGCCGAATTCTCGGTAATGTGAGCGATCCCACCGGCGCGGTGCTGGGTGGAGTCAGCGTAAAGCTCACCAATGAACAGACGGGCGTAGTCCAGACCACGCAAACCGACAAGGCGGGGCACTACGAGTTTCCCGCGGTCACGGTAGGCAACTACCGCCTCGAATACGAGCAGGCGGGGTTCAAAAAAGCGATTAAGAAAGGACTCACGCTGCTGGTCAACCAAGTCATCACCATGAACATGACCATGCAAGTGGGGGGCGCGCAGGAGGTGGTGGAAGTAACCTCCGAGGCGCCGCTGGTGGAGACAACCAGCACGCAAATGGGAGCGGTGGTTAACGACCGCTCCGTGGTGCAATTACCGCTGAACCAGCGTGACACCTATCAGTTTCTGCAACTGCAGCCTGGCGTTCAGTCGGTCATCGGTTCCAGCGCTACGCTGTATTACGGCAGTGACCGTGCGGGTGCGGTTTCGGTGAACGGCGGCCGGGGCCGCTCCAACAACTTCAGCGTGAACGGTGGCGACGCCAACGACCAGTTCGTCAACCTTCCCACGGTACAACCGAGTCCTGACAGCATCCAGGAATTCCGCGTACTGACCAACACCTTCGATGCGGAATACGGACGCAACTCCGGCGCGGTAGTGAATGTGGTGACCAAGTCGGGGACTAACCGTCTGCACGGTGATGTATATGAATTCTTCCGCAACAAGGTTCTCAACTCGCGCGGCTATTTCGACAGCGAGACACCCGATTTCAAGCAGAACCAATTTGGCGGCACGCTGGGCGGACCGATCATCAAGGACCGCACCTTCTTCTTCGGCTCTTACGAGGGGCGGCGCGTGCGGCAGGGCATTCCTTCGCCCGTAGTTACGGTCCCGACAGCGGCGGAGCGCGCCGGCGATTTTTCAGGAGACTTAAGCAGCGGTGCATTTGGCGGAACTTTGAACGATCCCTTCGCCCTCACTCAGCGACCCGGTTGTGCCGCTGCAATCCCTGGCGGTATTCCTAGCGGTCCCACCCCTTACGCCACGCTGTTTCCAAACAACATCATCCCGATACCTTGTATGGATCCGACGGCGCGCGATCTGCTGGCCTATGTTCCGCTTCCCAATCGCGGTTCCAATCAGTTTCAGTCGGTACCAGTTTCTCCTACGCGGGGCGATCAGTTCACAGTCCGCATTGATCACCGCATCAATGATAAGCAGAATTTCACTGGGTACTATTACTTCAACGATGACCGCACGCTGCAGCCCTTTGCCAACTTCCAGCTCGCTGGAGCCAACGTGCCAGGATTCGGCAGTCTGGTGGGAGAACGTAACCAGCAGTGGAACCTGACCCATACCTGGACACTGAACAACACTTCCGTCAACGAATTTCGCTTCACTTACATGCGCGAAGGACAGGGAACCTTCCAGCATCCACAGCGCACCAGCCTGGTGCAGAACTCCTGCCCCACCTTGCCCGCCAGCCAATGCTTCAGTGATCCCGCAAGTCCCCGGCTGGGCATTACACCGGGGCTGGGAGCAAACCGCGAGGGTTTGCCCTTCATACAGATAGCCGGCGGCTTTAACATCGGCAATAACGCGGAAGGTGAACTGCCACAGGTGGGAAACACTTTCCAATGGTCCGATAGCTTCACGAAAGTCGTCGGAACTCACACTTTCAAGTTCGGCGCCGACCTGCGCCGCGACCGCTTTGACCAGACGCTTTACTTCGATGTTAGCGGCGAGTACTTTTATTTCGGCAGCTCCAATAATGCAGTCGGGGATCCCACCGGGAACCTGTATCCCGATTATTTACTCGGTTTTCCTGACCAGTATGGCCAGGGCTCCGCGCAAGTGGAGAATGTGCGCAGCACGCTGTTCTCGACCTTCGCCCAGGATAGCTGGAAAATTAGATCCAATTTGACTCTGAACTACGGTCTGCGCTGGGAACTGGATACCCCCATCGCTGATGTAAGTCACCATGTGCAGACCTTCCGCCCGGGAGAGGCTACTTCGATCTACCCCTGCCAGCTTTCGCCCACCAGCGTGTCGGCGTTTCAGAAAGCGGGCGTGGCGAATCCCAACTGCAACAATACCGGTACGTTTCCCCTCGGACTTGTGGTACCCGGCGACAAGGGGGTGCCCAACGGCCTTACGCAGACTTACTACAAAGCATTTGCGCCACGCATCGGGTTAGCGTGGAGCCCGGGAACGTCGGGTAAGACGAGCATTCGCACCGGTTGGGGGCTTTTCTACAACCCGATCGAGCAATTGGTTCTGGAACAGTTCAGTGCGGAACCACCGTTTGGCGGCAGCACCTTCATTAGCAATCCGATGTTCAACACGCCGTTCCTAAATCAGGACGGCTCTACGGTGACCCCCAATCCCTTCAATGGCGTGCTCAATCCCCCCCGCGGTCAGCCCGTGGACTGGTCCTCCTTCCGGCCCATTCTGCTATTCGGTCAGTTCCAGCCCAAGATGCGGACCCAGTACTCGGCGCAGTACAACTTGAACATTCAGCACCAGCTGCGTCCTGACCTGGTGCTGCAAGTGGGATATGTGGGATCGCAGGGCCATCGTTTGCTGGCCACTCACGACATCAACTACGGCAATCCGCAAACCTGCCTGGATCTGGCGAATCTTTCTACCCTCAATCCCAACGCGGTGCTGGATTTTGCCGGCGGGAGTCCAACCACGTGCGGGCAGTTCCTGGAGGATTCACCCTTCTTCATCCCGGCGGGCGCAATCCCGGCGGGCATGACTTTCCATTTGCCCAATGGGCAAACCGTGCAGGGGGGGCCGAATTCTCCGGCGTTGACCATGGTGGGCACTCGGCCCTATTCCTCGCCACTGTGCAATTACTTCACCGGCGCCGGTTGCCCGCAGGATGGCGTCCCGGTGTTCAGCAGCATTTTTGCCCAGGACACGGTGGCGAACTCCAACTACAACTCGCTGCAGGCCAGCCTGGAAAAACGCTTTGCTCACGGTTTACAGTTCCAGATGGCGTACACCTACAGCAAGTCCATTGACGAGGCCTCCAGCTTTGAGGGCATTTTGAATCCCATCGACCCACGCCGAAGCCGGGCCCTGTCGCTGTTCGACGCCCGCCATCGCTTCGTGCTGAGTTATTACTGGGAGCTCCCGGTTCCGAAATACTCGGGAGCGGTAGGGAAGATCCTGGACGGTTGGGCTTTGTCGGGCATCACGACCTTCCAGAGCGGTTTCCCGATACGTATTACATCCTCGGCTGACAACGAACTGATGAACAGCTTTGACTTTGAGCTTCCCGGCCAGCCCGACCAAATCGCGCCGTTCAAAAGGCTCAATCCCAAGAACAACGGGGGTTATTGGTTCGATCCAGCCAGCTTTACCGAGAACACGGCCGTTGACCCGTCCCTGTTTGGCAGGATCGGCACCGCTCCGCGTACTATCTGCTGTGGACCGGGAATCAATAACTTCGACATTGCCATTCACAAGAACATTTCGGTCACTGAATCCACGCACATGGAGTTTCGTGCCGAGTTCTTTAACGCGTTCAATCACACCCAGTTCCTGAATCCGGATGGCAACAGCAGCGACGGCAGCCAGTTCGGCCAGATTACGCAGGCGCGCGATCCGCGCCTGCTGCAGTTCGCGCTGAAGTACATCTTCTAGAATTAAGGCCGGGGCACACGCGGTTTGTGCGCCCCGGCATTAGTGCGTTTAGCAGTTACTCTTCGCGACAGCGAAAGGATTTACACATCGTGTACGAAGCATTGCGTAAGGAAATCGAGACCTTTGAGAAGCGAACGCCCAAATCGGCGGAAGCCCACAAGAAGAACCTGAAGCGCATTCCGCTGGGTGTGGCCAGCAACTACCGCGCCTACGATCCGCACCCCATCTTCGTGAAAGAGGGGAGCGGGTCGCATTTCCGCGATCTGGATGGGAACGACTACATCGACCACAATCTCTGTTTTGGCGCGCTGATGGCGGGGCATTGCCATCCCGCGGTGATGAAAGCGGTGGAGTCGCGGCTGAAGCTGGGCACCATGTTCGGCATGCCGCACGACATGGAATGGCAACTGGCCGAGGAAATCTGCCAGCGCTACCCCGTGGAGATGGTGCGCTTCGGCTCCAGCGGGACGGAAGCCACCATGCATGCCATCCGCCTGGCGCGGGCCGCGACGGGGCGCGACAAGGTGATTAAGTTCGAAGGCGCCTACCATGGCCTGCACGATACGGCGTTGGTCAGCGTGAAGCCGCACGCGCCGGAATTCGGCGATATTAGCGCCCCTGCCTCCGTGCCCGGCGGTCTGGGCGTTCCCCAGGCTAGCCTGGGGAACGTTCCGGTGGCTACGTTCAACGACCTCAACAGCGTGGAGCGGCGCTTTAAGGAGAACCCCGGCCAGATCGCCGCGGTGATCCTTGAGCCCATTCTGATGAATGTGGGCATGTGCATGCCGCGGCCGGGCTTCCTGCAGGGCCTGCGGGAACTCTGCGACAAAAACGGCGCCCTGCTCATTTTCGACGAAGTGAAGACCGGAGCCAAGCTGGGCTGGGGTGGCGCGTCGGAATATTTTGGCGTGCGTCCCGACCTGATCTGCCTGGCCAAGTCCATCGGCGGCGGCTTTCCGCTGGCCGCTTTCGGCACCTCCCGAGCGGTGATGGACCTGATTTCCCAGCACAAGGTTTTTCACGGCGGCACCTACAACACCAATCCCGTTTCTATGGCCGCGGGCCTGGCGACCTTCCGCGAAGTGCTCACGCGCGAAAATTACGCGCACGTGGACAAGCTGAGCAAGAAGCTGACCGAGGGCTATCGCAAGACGGTGGCCAAGGTCGGATTGCAGGGCTACGTGGCACAGGCAGGCGCCAATGGCGTGCTGATGCTCTATCCGCAGGAGATCCGCAACTACCGCGACTGGACGACGATAGATATAGACCTGTGGCGGCAATACTGGTTTGGCATGGTTAACCGCGGAGTCATGGCGCAGCCGTACTGGTGGGATGAGCAGTGGACCATCAGCGTGCAGCACACCGAGGCCGACATCGACAAGCACCTCGCAGCCTTTGCCGATGTTGCCCCGGCGCTGGCCCAGGCGCAGCAGGAGCGCTTCGCCTCAGCCGCGCGCTCGGCATAGGAGTTGAGTTGTCATCGGCCACCAAAACCGAGGAAGCGAACACTCTCGAGGCTGGCGCCCCGCACCTGAAACGGGTGCTGGGGCGCTGGGATCTCGTACTGCTGTTCGTGGTGGCCGTTTTCAACCTGAACGTCGTGCCCTCCATTGCCGCCAATGGAGGCGTCACCGTCTGGCTGTGGCTGATTTCGCTGTTGCTGTTTTTCTGGCCGCAGGGCATCGCGGTGATCGAGCTGTCGCAGCGCTATCCGGGAGAAGGCGGGGTCTATCTCTGGGCCAAGGAAATTTTCGGCGATTTCCACGGCTTCCTTTCCGGCTGGTGCTACTGGACCAACAACATGATGTATGTGCCCACGGTCATGCTGTACTTCGTGGGCGTTTCCGTGTACGTGCTCGGCCCGCGCCATGCCGCGCTGGCGGACAGCAAAGGGTTCGCACTAGGAGCTTCGCTGGCGCTGTTTGCTGTGCTGGTGGTGCTGAACGTAGTGGGCTTGGGCGTGGGCAAGTGGATCAACAACGTGGGCGCGGTGGGCACGTTTGTGGCCGCAGTCACCTTGATCGGGCTGGGCGTAGTGGCGTGGTTGCGTTTTGGGACCACGGTGCGGGCGGCGGATTTTGGCATTCCCGCCAATCCGCGCTTTGTGATGAATGCGTTTGGGGTGATCTGCTTCGGGCTGGTTGGGCTGGAACTCGCTTCGGTGATGGGTGACGAGATCCACGAACCGCGGCGCACGCTGCCGGGTGCGGTGGCTTGGGGCGGGGTGATCTCGGGCGCGCTTTACATTGCGGTGACCCTGACCCTGTTGATTGCGATTGACCGGCGTGACATCAACGTGCTGCAGGGCATTGTCCAGGCGGTGACCCACCTGGCGGCGCGCGTAGGCGTGAGCTGGATCATTCCCGGCTTCGCGCTGATGCTGAGCATTTCCATCGCCGGGATCGGATCGGCGTGGCTGGCGGGATCGGCGCGTATTCCCTTTGTGGCCGGGCTGGATTCCTATCTGCCCTCGTGGCTGGGGAAGGTGCACCCGCGCTACCATACTCCGTATGCCGCGCTGATCGTGCATGCGGCGGTTTCCGCCGTGCTGGTGGTGCTGAATTTCACCGGCTCGGGAGTGCAGGAGACGTTTCAGAAACTGTTGTCGCTGGCGGTGGTGCTGCAGCTGGTGCCGTTCCTGTATGTGTTCGGCGCATTGCTGAAAATTGCCGCCGATCGTGGCGCCACCACGTACTACAGCCGCGCTACTCTCGTGGCTGCGGGCCTGAGCGGGTTGTTGACTACGACTTTAGGCATTGTGCTTGTGTTCTTTCCGGCACAGCAGATCACCTCGCTCTGGTCCTACGAAATTTGGATGTTCGGCGGGACGCTGTTTTTTATTGGTCTGGCGGCGTTCTTCTTTTTCATCTACGGCCGGCGCAAGGCGCTGCGCCAGGCCGCGGTTTAGTCCAGATTGTTTCGCAAGGGCACGGCTTCAGCCGAGCCGTAAGTGCGCGTTGGTTGGCGGGCTTTAGCCCCGGATTAGCAGGAGGTTTCATGGCAACCGCAATAAAGCCAAATATTCGCAGCTACCAGATGTACATCAATGGCGAGTGGGTGGACAGCGCCAGCGGGAAGACCTTCCCGGTCTACGATCCATCAACGGAAGAGGTGATCGCCTCCGTGCCTGACGCCAATGCGCAGGATATAGACCGGGCGGTGAAAGCGGCGCGCGCTGCCTTCGATACGGGCCCCTGGCGCAGCACCACCGCACAGGAGCGTGGCCGCGTGCTGTTCCGGCTGGCGGAACGCGTGCGCAAGGAAGCGGCCATGCTGGCGGAATTGGAATGCCGCAACTCCGGCAAGCCCATCGTGGAGGCGGAATACGACATCGCCGACGTGGCTACCTGCTTCGAGTATTACGGCGGTCTGGCCACAAAGGTTGTGGGCTATGTGAACCCGGTGCCCGACAACGCGCTCAGCCTTTCCATGAAGGAACCGGTCGGCGTGGCGGGACAGATCATTCCCTGGAATTATCCGCTGCTCATGGCGGCGTGGAAGCTGGCCCCGGCACTGGCCGCCGGCTGCACCTGTGTGCTCAAACCGGCCGAGCAGACGCCGCTAACGGCGCTGGAGATGGCGAATTGGTTCAACGATGTCGGCCTGCCTCCCGGCGTCGTCAACATCGTGACCGGCTTTGGCGAAACGGCGGGCGCGCCTTTGGTGACGCATGCCGATGTGGACAAAATCGCCTTCACCGGCAGCGCCGCGGTAGGCAAGCTGATCGTGAAGACGGCCGCCGACACGGTAAAACGGGTCACCCTGGAACTGGGCGGCAAGTCGCCCAACATCTTTTTCGCCGACGCCGATTTCGAAGCTGCTATCGATGGCGCGCTGTTCGGCGTCTTCGTCAATCAGGGCGAAGTCTGTTCCGCCGGCAGCCGCATCCTGGTGGAGAAATCGATTTATTCGAAGTTCGTGGATGCCATGGCGGAAAAGGCAAAAGCAATCCGTCTTGGGCCACCGCTGGAGCGGGACACCAAGATGGGCCCTCTGGTCAGCAAAGAGCAGTTCGAGCGCGTGCGCGGCTACCAGGAAACCGGCAAAAAAGAAGCCAAGTTGGCGGCGGGCGGCGGACGGCCGGCGGCGATCGGCAAGGGCTACTACGTCGAGCCCACCATTTTTTACGACGTCAGCAACAGCGCCAAAATCGCGCGCGAAGAGATTTTTGGCCCGGTGGCCGCGGTTATTCCTTTCAAGGACGAAACTGAGGCCATGAGAATCGCCAATGACACACCCTACGGCCTGGCAGCCGCGGTGTGGACACGCGACATCTTCAAGGCCATGCGCGCCGTGAAAGCCCTGCGCGCCGGGATTGTCTGGGTCAACCACATGCAGCCAACGTATGTCGAAGCGCCCTGGGGCGGTTACAAGCAGTCAGGGTTCGGGCGCGAACTAGGGCCGTGGGGCATCGAGGAGTACCTGGAAACGAAACAGGTTCACATTAATCTGAACGAACAACCCATAGGATGGTACAGCTGAGATGGGCGTAATTCAGTTACGCACGGCGATACCCGGCCCGAAATCGCAAGAACTGATGCAGCGCCGGGCGGCGGCGGTGCCGCGCGGTATTTACCTGGGCACGCCAGTGTACGTGGCGCGGGCCGAAGGCGCCGTTCTCGAAGACGTAGATGGCAACCGCTATCTCGATCTCGCCGGCGGCATCGGCTGCCTCAATGCCGGGCACCGCGCGCCGGGCGTGGTGCAGGCCATTCATTCGCAAGTTGACCGCTACATGCACACCTGCTTTCAGGTGCTGCCCTACGAGGGCTATGTTCGGCTGGCAGAACGCGTGAACCGTCTGGCGCCAGGCAAGTCGCCGAAAAAGACCTTTTTCGTGAACAGCGGCGCCGAAGCTGTGGAAAATGCAATCAAGGTAGCCCGGGCTTATACCCGGCGGCCGGCAATTATCGCCTTCGAAGATGCGTTTCACGGCCGCACCCTGATGGGACTGGCCCTGACCAGCAAGACGCATCCCTATAAGGCCGGCTTCGAGCCGTTTCCCGGGGATGTATACCGTGTTCCCTTCGCTTACTG
>DATGIY010000195.1:0-12584 GCA_035295475.1 Terriglobales bacterium | reverse complement strand
CGATCTCGACATCAGCGTGCTGGATGAGCTGCCGCCAGGCCGCTCTCCCATCCTGACGCAGCGTTTGCCTGACGAGCGCGCCCCGCAGGCGTGGGACTTCGTGCGTAAGCAGGTGACCGACAGGCGCCAGGTGTACGTGGTTTATCCGGTGATCGAGGAGAATGAGGAACGCGAACTGAAAGCCGCCATCCAGATGTACAACAAATTGCGCCGCGAGATTCTGCCCGACCTGCGCATCGGTCTGCTCCACGGGCGGCTCGATGCCGAGGAAAAAGATTCGGTAATGCGCCGCTTCCAGAAGGCTGAGATAGACGTGTTGGTCTCAACCACGGTGATCGAGGTGGGCGTTGACGTGCCTAACGCCAGTGTAATGGTCATCGAGCACGCGGAACTGTTTGGCCTGGCGCAGCTGCATCAGCTGCGCGGGCGGATCGGGAGAGGACCGGCGAAATCTTATTGCATTCTGATGACGGGCCAGAAAGTCTCCGAGGTGGCCGAACAGCGTTTACAGGCAATGCTGGGAACAACCGACGGATTCAAGATTGCGGAACTGGACCTGCAGCTGCGCGGCCCGGGAGAGTTTTTCGGCACGCGGCAGGCCGGCATGCCCAGCCTGCGGGTCTCCAACATCGTGCGCGACCGCAAATTGCTGGAGACAGCAAAACGCGAAGCGGCCACTTTGCTGGCCGAAAGCCAAGCCGAAAATACGGGCCTGGCGCGCACCTTGAACCATCTGCGCACGCACTGGAATCGCAGGTATGGACTGGTAGAAGTGGGCTGAGGCTGCTGGCAGCTGTCTTGTTGACGTTCCGGTGAGACTAAAGTCGTGAGATGTCTTACATTTCCGCGGCTTTGTGTTTCCACTGTTCCATTTGCTGTCGCAGCTTTTCCATGTCCTTGCGGTGAAGCTGCATCTGGTGCTGCGCCTCTTCGGCAGCATGCCGCGCCTGTTCCTGGATTTCGTGCTGGTGAGAAAGGATCTCCCGGTGCGCCTCCTGGGCGGCTTGCATGGCCTGCTTACGGATTTCCCGGTTGCTCTTCCAGACTTCACGCTGCGCTTCGAGCATTTCCTGGCGCATGCGCTCCATCTCCGGCTTCAGGCTCTGCATCTCGGCTCGCAGCTCGTTCATGTCCAAGTGGGCGGTGAAATCAGGCTCAAAGGCGCCAGCCTGCCCGATCTGCCTGGGAACTACGAAGGTCAGGGTAAGCGGCTTACGGTCGCGGACGATGCCGATGGGCACGGTGCCGCTGCCGTAGCTGCGCATGGCGTTGCGCCAGTCGCTGGTGTCGGCTACCATCCGATTGCCGATGCGCACGATCACGTCACCGGCACGAAAACCCGCCCGCTCCGCCGGGCTGCCTTTTTCCACCGAGCGCACCAGTACCCCTTGCCCGTCCTTCACGCCAAAGAAATCTCCCAGCTGGGGAGTAAGGTTCTCCACCATGAGACCGCCGCGAACGGAGGAGTGCACAATCACATCAATGGAAGGAATGTCGAAGGCGGGCATGGGCGGCGTTACGAACTGTTCGGGAACCCCCGGGCGCGGCACGCCACGCATCACGGTGACCGCAGGATAAGAGAAAACCCTACGCCGATCGGCTAATTGCGCTTTGATGTTGAGCAGGTGGCCATCGCGGCTGATTCCCAGGGTGACCACGCGCCCGGGCGGCGTTTCGTGAATCATGCGCCTTAATTCCACTACCCCTTCCACCTGCTGACCATTAAAGCTGAGGATCACGTCCTGTTCGCGGAGCCCGGCCTTGCCGGCGGGCGCGTCCTGATCCACCATGGTGATTTCTACGCCGCGTTCTTCCTTCAGCTTGAGAGCCACCATGCGATCGTGAGTGACGTCGCGGGTATCGATGCCGAGGTAAGAGCCGCTTTCCTCTCCGAGCAGGCCGTAGGGAGTATCGGGCTGCAAGCCAGCGAAGGCGGGCTGGGGCAGCGCCAACGCAGGCAGCAACAGCAGTGCCAGTGTGCTGATGACGAATGTGCGCATATTAATTCCTCTCATAAGAGACTCGCCTGCGCGGCCTCCTCCCAGGCTCACCGGCTCACGCTGCGCAGGAAAACAATATCGCCTGAACTGGTATGCACCTTGAGTACAGGCCCGCCGCCGTTCAGGCTGCCTTCGGCGGTAATACGCCGCGGACCCCACTGGCCGCCCTCCGAGACTACCTTGATTTCCGGAAAATCAGACTGGATCTTGTGGCCGTTGCCCATGTCCACGGCGGCGCGAATGGTGACCGGGAGGGTAGGCGCCAGATAGACGGTGATGTCACCGGCGGGTGTCTCCAGCACCGAGTTGCTGAAACCAGC
Source organism: Terriglobales bacterium (assembly GCA_035295475.1). Lineage (GTDB taxonomy): Bacteria > Acidobacteriota > Terriglobia > Terriglobales > Acidobacteriaceae > JAICWP01. The sequence continues at coordinate 10,264 of DATGIY010000195.1, read as the reverse complement.
GCGGGTTGCGACAAACTGCGCGGTGATGCCGCCGCCGCCGGTTTCCGCCCGCGCCCCTTGGCTAAGATTCATCAACTCGATGCTGCCGCCGCCGCTCTCCGCCCGAACCGGGCCGTTCGCCAGTGCGAGATGAATGCTGCCGCCGCCGGTATCCACCTCCGCCGGTCCATCGATCTGTCCCAGATCGATGCTGCCGCCGCCCGTGGACGCTTTTACCTTGCCCTGACAGCGCTTTACCTGGATGCTGCCGCCACCCGTCTCCAAAAAAGCTCCCTGCAAACCGTCCAGGACCACAACACTGCCCCCGCCCGTCTGGGCGGTGATTTTACCTTTGGCAGAAGCTACGCGAATGCCTCCGCCACCCGTTTGCAGGTTAAGATCGCCGCCCCCGGTACCGACGTCAATGCTGCCCCCGCCGGTGCTGGCGGTGATGATACCGCCAATGTGATCCAGGTTCAGACTGCCGCCGCCGCTGGACGCCTCCACCCGGCCGGCGATTTGATCGACGGCGACACTGCCGCCGTCGGTCTCGACCTTCACTGCTTCTAGGTCCTGCGGGACACGCAAGGCGAAATCCACGGAAAATCTGCGCGCCCTGCCGCCCTCATATTGACCCTCGAGGTCCGCTACATCGCCGTGTTTAGCGGCGCTTACCCGATATTGTTCAAATTGACGCCGCGCCGCCTCTTCGGAAAAAGTATAGGCGCGCTTGATGACGACGTAATTGACGACCTGTTGGGCTCCCCCTTGCACCTGCACCGAGCCAATCTGCGCGTTCACTCGCAGACTGTGAGCCCCTGGCAAGGAACCGCTGATCTCCTCCACCCACCCGCGGGAATCGCGATAGACACGTGACTGCTGCGCGGCCGCCGCCAGCGAGGTAAGCAACAGCGCGATCGTCAATTTAGTTACGGTTTTCACAGTGTGTTTTGCTCCCAACTCTTCTCCTGCATCGTCAGTCGATTTCCGGCATCTCCGCCAGCACGGCGCGGGATTCCGTGCGAATGTAAGCGTTCTTGTCCTGGCGCGCCAGATGCTGCAATACTTCCCGCACGCTGCTGTCGGCGCGCACCGGTTCGAGCAAGTGGATGGCCTCGGTGCGCACTCCCGGATTGGCGTCGTTCATCAGGGCCTCCAAAACCGCGTCCCGCACCCGCACGTCCTGGCGCACGTAAGCTCCCAGGCTGTTCAGGGCTTTCAGGCGAACGCCGGGGTTGCTGTCATAGCGCAAAGCATAAATCAGAGCTTCACGAATGCGTTGATCTTGCGGCTGCTGGGAGAGCAGGTCCACCGAATCCAGACGAACGCCGGAATTGTAGTTGTTGCGCGCCGCGAACAGGAGCAACTGCTGAATCCGGGCATCGTTCAGCGACCCCTCCGCCGACTGCGTGGTCACCGTGTCGTACTTGATCTCCACCTTGTTGCTGCCGGGAATCTGATTGATGGTGCGAATGCCGGAAACCGAGGCTTCGGCCGGCGCCGCGGGAGCGCTGACTGTCGCAACCTGTGGCGAATTGCCGGAAACGATCTTGTAGGTGCTGCCAATACCGGCGGCAAAACCCACGATGAAGATGATGCTGGCCAGGGCGGGAGAAAAGCGGGAACGGCTGAAAACGGCGGCGAGATCAAATGTCCAGCGCTGCCAGAAACGCGGTTGCTCGGCGCTTTCCAGAGCTTCCTGCAAGCGCATGCGGGAGGCGGTCAGCAGGTTCGGCGTGGGATCCTGTACCGGCACCACCGACATGCTGGTCTTAAACTGGCGCAGGCCAGCCAGTTCGGCGGCGCATTCACTGCAGCGCGCCACATGCTGCTCCAGTTCATACCGAGCATCGTCGAGCAGTTCGTCGTAGATGTACAGCAGAAGATTCGCTTTTACCCAGTCGCACTTCATAGTTTCCATCCCCTTCCGGGGCTCTCAGTTTTGCTCGTTGCTTCTGTCCGGCTGAAGCCGGGCTGTTCCGAATTTCTACTTCATGTCCGACAACGCCACGCGCAGCTTCTGCGTAGCGCGAAACAGCGTATTTTTGGCCGTTTCTTCGGTGGTGTTCAATATTTCGCCCACGGTGCGCAATTTCAGCCCGTGGTAGTGCTTCAGTTCGAAGACCATCCGCTCGCGCGGCGTGAGCTTGCCCAAAGCGGTGTTGATGCGGCCCCCCAATTCGCGGCGCATGAGGTCGCGCTCGGGATTGGCGCCGGAGCGCCCGTCCACCACCTGTTCCAAGACGTCATACTGCTCGCCTTCCGGATCCAGGGCTACGGGGGCATCTTCCCGCCGCACCGACCGCTTGCGGAGATGGTCGAGGCAGAGGTTGGTCACGATGCGGTAGATCCAGGTGTAGAACGAGCACTCGAAACGGAAACTGCCCAGGTTCTTATAGGCCTTGAGGAAGGCTTCCTGGTAGACGTCCTGGGCATCGTTTTCGGAGCCGGTGAGATGCAAAGCCAGGCGCAAGACCGCCTGATCGTAATGGCGGACCAATTCCTCGAAGGCGCTGGCGTTACCGTGCTGCGCCTCGCGAATCAGTGCCGTGTCGTCAACCCGGCCTAGGCTGTGCCCAACCATGTGCCCCCAGGTGGTGGGGTATTCGCATCCGCTGCCCTGTCCGGCCCCGGCTTTGCGGCCGGAACCCGGACGTTCGCCAACCGTTAAGGGGACCGCCATCGCATCGGCCGGCATGATCTCGTCTGAACCTGTCCTCGGCAAGCCGGTTTCGTCCTGGCTACCGGCTGCATTGGCTTAGACGGGACGGGCATTGATCCGTGAGCAAAATTATAGGGGCTAGAAGGGCCGGAAGTCTGGGCAAAACGCCCGAAATGGCACTTGGAATGCGTTTACCGGCAGCCGATTTCATGCCTACGGCAGGGGCCGCAAGACTGTGTTGACCAGGTGGGGGTCGTCGAAAATGGTCCGGTCGCCCGGGCCCTTCCCTGGTACGGGCAAAAGACGCCCGGAGAGCGGCTTATTCCATTTGTATGCAAGACTTGCAGTGTCAGACAGCATGCGCTCGATCTGCCGCGTGGAGACGTCGCCGGGCAGGGGAATGGTATCCAGGCCGGTGCCGCAAACCGAAGAGTAAGCGAGGAGCCCGTCAATAGCTATGTGACCTTCAGCCCAGCGTCGCGCCAGCGTGCTGTCCTCGAGGATGGGCATCATCAGGCCGGAATAGCCGGCTCGCTTGACCGGCAACTGCCGGAGCACGCTGGTGATCAGGGCTGCGGCGCTGAGCGTGCCCGAGGAGCCGAAAGGGGCTCCGGTCAGCTTTTCGATGGCAGCCCCGATCGAGATCTCGCCTGAAGGCGCCGGGGAAACATCAAGGCCGTCATACTGCCAACCGGTTTGAGCGGCCAGCGTGGTAGCGATCTTCTCTATGGGCGTGACTGCGGCAGTCAGCTTCTGCGCCAGGCTGGAGCGCGCCGAGGAAAAATCCTGCCCGGGGGAGAACGCGTCCAGCACTACGTTGGCCGATTCCAGGCCAATGGCGAACTGATGGCCGCCACCCGTGAAATATGAACCGGGAAAGAATGGACCGTAAGCCGGCAGCATGGCGGTAGCGGCAAAATTGAAGTTGGCTTGGCCGCCGGGCGAATGCTCCGCCAGGTAGCGGATGGCGCGAGCCGCGGCGGAGATCGATTTCCAGTGCAGGCCATCATCACCGGCGATCACGATGCTGCCGGAAAGATTCTTGGCGTTGGCCAGGACTTGGGAAAGCAGGTCGGCTTGCGCGGGATCATCGGAGTCGCTGAGCATGGCGGGACCGACGCTGGTGATAAACCCCTGTTTCTGTGCCAATTCATCAAGGCCGCGAAAAAATTCGAACGCCTGCTGATGAGAAAGTCCACGGGTGTATTCGGGAAAGGGCTGGGTAGTGATGCGCAGGGTCTGTACTTCGTAGCCGGCGCCCTGGTAGGCCGCTTGGGCGCGGCGCAGGAAGGAGACGGCGTCCCGCACTTGGCTTTGGTAGTGATCGCGGTCCAGGCGTACGAAGGCGGTGATAGCGCGAACCCGCGGCTTAGCTTGCGCCGGGGCAAGCGGCGGAACAGCACACACCAGCAGTACCAGGCAAAGGAGTCGATAGCTCATGTCGGTTCCTGGGAAGCTTAGCAGGAAGGAAGCTTCAATTTTCAAAATAACCGGGGGAGAAGGCTGCGCTGTTGCGAGGCGGTTCCGCACACTGGTAAAGACGTCACCTCTTACGTTTCCGCGACGTTGCCAAGCAACGTCTCTGCCGGTACCAATGTTGATCACGCATTGTTTCAGCCGAAGTTCTGGATTTCCTTCCAGAATTCCGGCCAGGGCAGGCGGGGAGGGCCGCAGACAAAAATGTCAGGATGATCGTCACTTTCCTCGTTGTGAACACCCAGAGAATTGCCGTTATGGCCGGCGAGGCGGCAGGAACTGAACGTGCTATCAACATCCTGGCGCGACCATCCGAGCACGATCAGGGTAGAAGGAGGTGGCGTAGGATAGCCGCGCAGCCACGCCGAATTCGTGCTGCTGATCGGTGTGGGTAAGCCATAGGATCGACCTAGAATCTCAATCGCGCCCTGCTCGCCATAATTCCCCGCCAGCACGCCGAGGCTGGCGCGTTGCTCAGGGGAGAGCGAGTCGCGAATGCCGGCCACAGTCCTGACCAGTTGATTCCAGCCAATCTCCTCCCGCAGGTCGCCGTTGTTCTGCAACGCGAAGCGCATCAAGCGGCCGCCGGAGGCCAGCGGCAAGACCACGGCGCAAATGTAGAGGCCGCACGAAACCAGGGCAGCAAGAAACACCGCCGTCACGGTTCGTTGCCACAGCCGGGACAGGGACACAACCCAGCGCTCTCCGGCTACCGCGCCCATCGCGAACAGCATGGGATAGGCCGCCGCCAGATAGTAGCCGCGACCCTTGCCGAAGATGAACAGAGCCAGCGGGATCAGGTACATCCAGGCCAGGAGCCGATACCGGCGATCCGACAAAAATGCGATCAGCCCCCCAATCCACAAAGGCGCCGCCACAGGATTGGCGCAGATCCAGAATTGGTTGCTGAGGAAACCGTTTGCCCGCCCCTCGCCCACGTCGCGGGCATGAATATGTTGCAAGAAGTGCAGCGAAATAAACCCGTGGCGCACCTGCCAGACAACATTGGGCAGGAAAATCAAAAAAGTCAACGCGGTACCGCCCCAGAACCAGGGGCTGAGAAAGAACCGCCGCGCGCGCGTTAACAGCATGCCGCCCAGAATCCCGGCCACGTAGAAGGCCATGGAGTACTTGGTCAGGAAGCCGAGACCCACGGCGGCGCCGATGGCCAGCCACCAGCGCGGGTTCTGCGTTTTCAGCAGACGGATGACGAAATAGGCAATCAGCACCCACCACAAGTAGTCGAAGGTGGTGTACTGAAACTCGGTGCCTTCGAACAGGGGCAGCGGGGAGAGAGCAATCACCAGAGCCGCCGTTACCTGAGCGAGGCGGCCGCCGCCAAGTTCCTTGGCCATCAGGCCGGTGACCACAATGGCCAGCGCCTGGGCAATGACGGAGAACAGTCGCAAGCCGACCAGGGAAACGCCAAAAATCCCCAATCCAATCCGCTCCACAAACGGCGTGAACGGCGGATAAGCGACGAAACCCCAGTCGAGATGCAGGGCATCGCTGAGAAACTGGAGCTCGTCGCGGTGAAACCCATAGCGGGAATTGGTGAGCAGATGAAGCAGCGCGATCGCCAGCGCGATGCCGATCAGCACGAGCATGGTGGTCCGTGATTCGGGATCCGTCCGTGACGGGTTTACTGCCGGACGGGTTGATGCCACGCAGCCTCCTTGGCGCCGGGCGTTCTGGTGGATTGTACGCGTCAGGGGCGCTTCTGGTTCCGCCAGGTTGATGACTGGCGTTTGGAGGTGGAAAATTTGTGCGCGGGGAGTTTCGAGAGACGTAAACAGTTGCGTCTCTACCGATCTGCCGCAAATTGCCGAGTGACGCGCAGTTCAGTAGAGACGTTGTTTACAAGTCTCTATCATCCTTCCAGTGGCCGGGGGCGTATTACTGCTCTTCTTCCGTGGCTTCCTTTTCGATCACCACGCGCACATGGGCGGTGACGTCCTTGTGCAGCTTCACCGGAATCGTGAACTCCCCGAGAGACTTGAGAGGCTCGTGCAGCTGGATCTTGCGCCGATCCACGTTGAAGCCCTTCTTTTCCATTTCCGCGGCCAGGTCAGCCGAGGTGACCGAACCAAACAGCTGGTCGTGTTCGCCGGATCGGCGCTGGAAAGAGAGCGTCAGGTTTTCGAACTGGCTGGAGAGCGCTTCGGCATCGGCCTTCTCCCGCGCCGAACGGCGCACCGCCGCCGCCTTCATCTGTTCGATCACGGCACGATTGGCCTTGGTGGCCTCAATGGCCAGCTTGCGCGGCAACAGGTAATTGCGGCCGTAGCCGTCGGCGACCTTGACCACGTCGCCGCGAGAGCCCAGCTTCTGCACATCTTCTTTCAGAATGACTTCCATGGATGACTCCGTGGGGCGCGTTTGCGCGCCCAAAATTTTGTGCGTCCGTACAGTCGCTGGTCGTTAGTCGTTGGTCGTTGCACGCTACCCACAACAGATCCAACGATGAACGACGGGGCTTACGTGCGCGCGCTAAAGGGCAACAGGGCGATGTTGCGCGCCTGCTTGATAGCCGTGGACAGCCGCCGCTGGTGCGGGGTACACACGCCGCTCAGGCGGCGCGGCACGATCTTGCCGCTCTCCGCGACAAACTGCGAAAGCAGGCGATAGTCCTTGTAGTCGATGGACTGAATTTTCTCCACGCAGAACTTGCACACTTTCTTGCGCCGAAAATACTTGCGTCCACCTTCACGCGGTCCGCCAGGTCCGCGTCCGCCGCGGGGTCCGGACGAAGGCGCCGGAGCCGCCGGTGGGGCAGCGCTGGGGGCAGGAGCCTCCGCGCTTGCCGGGGCCTCCGCTGTCTGGGGTCTTTGTGTTTCGTCAGCCATAGTGCTCCTTAGAATCTAAGTTTCGAGTTTCAAGTTCCAGTTTCGTGGTCACTCTTGAGACTTGAAACTGGAAACTTCGAAACTGCTTTATGCCGTTGCCGCCGCGGGTTCGCCGCCGGTTTCCGCAGGCGGCGCTGGAGCCTTGCGGCGTTCTTTCAGCTTGGCCAGGCGCGCCTGCTCCTTGTCCACGCGCACGGTAAGAAACTTGATCACCGGCTCGGTGACGCGCAGGCGGCGCTCCATTTCGTGAATGGCGTTGCCGCCACCTTCGATGGTAAACAGCACATACATGCCTTCCTGGAAGCGGCGGACCATGTAGGCGAGCCGTCTTTTACCCATGCGCTCCACATTGCGGACGGTGCCGCCCGCGGCGGAAACCTGCGACTCCAGGGTGGACACCAGCTTTTCCAGGTCCTCGTCGGCCATATCGGGCCGGACAATAAACATCACTTCATAAGTGCGTTGCATATTTTCTCCCAAAAACAGCCGCGGATCTTCCGCGGACAAATTCAAATCCGCAACCGGTGCTGCTATCCGTGCGGTCCTCGGCTAATCTTTGCTTTCCGCTTCGGGCTTGCGGTTAAAGCGGTTCATGGCCGCGGCCGCGCCTTCCTTCAAAACGGTTTCTACAGCATCGGCCGCCGTATCCAGCATCTGGTCCAGCGTCTTGTACTGCGACTTCCGGAACTGCGACAGCACATAACGGGCGCCGTCCGAGACCTTGCGATCGGGGGCAATACCGAGCCGAATGCGCAAGAACTCCTCGCTGCCCAGAGCGCCCACGATCGATTCCATGCCATTGTGGCCCGCGGTTCCGCCGCGAGGACGGATGCGGATCGCGCCAAAGGGCAGGTCCAGCTCGTCGTAAATCACAATCAGGTCCTGCTCCGGCCTGACTTCGTACTCGGTCAGGAGTTCGCGCACCGCCAGTCCGCTCAGATTCATGAACGTTTCCGGCTTAGCCAGCAACACGGCTTCTTCTCCCATCCGGGCGCGCGCCGTAAGCGCCTGGCAGTGCCGGTTCTTAACCTCTACGCCAAGCCGCTCGGCCAGGCGATCCACCGTCAAGAACCCGAGATTGTGCGGCGTGAACTGGTACTCGATGCCCGGATTGCCGAGCCCGACAATCAGTTTCACGCCTAGCCGTCACCTAGCCTTTTAGCAAGTTTCCAAGTTCCAAGGTTTCTAAGTTTCATGTGACCGGCTGAACGCTGGTACTCGTGAAACCCATGGAACCTTGAAGCCCCGCAAAGCTTCCGCTTTCGAAACAACCGAGGACTACTTCTCTTTCTTTTCCTTCTTCTCGGCCTTCTCGGGTTTTTCTGCCGGGGCGGCCTCGGCGCCTTCTTCCTCGGCCTCCTGCTTGCCCTTCTTGATCACCTCGGGCTCGGCAGGAGCAGCGGCAGCTTCCGCCGCAACCGCTTCCGGAGTGGGCGCCACTTCTTCCTTCACGGAAATGATGTGCGCCACGGGCTGGTTCGGGTCGCTGAGAAACTTAAGCTTGCCGCTGTGCGGCAGATCTGCGACGCGTAATACCTTGCCGAAAACCAGCTCGGTGACGTCGGCTTCAATGGAAGTCGGAATGTCATCCGGCAAGCACTCCAGTTCCACCTCGCGGGTCACCTGCTCCAGAATTCCGCCCTGCTGTTTCACGCCGGCGGCATCGCCTCGGAGCACGATCGGGACCCTGACCTGCAGCTTCTGATCCATGGCAATGCGTTTTAAATCGACGTGCAGCAACGAACCTTTAATGGGTTCGTGCTGCCAGTCCACAATCATGGCGCGAGTGCGTTCGCCATCCAGGGCCAATTCGAAAATCGTGTTATGTCCGGTAGCCGAGTGCAGAATGCGCGCGATCTGCTTGGGGTCAATCGAGATCGCCACCGAGTCTTTCTTGGCCCCGTAGAGCACGCCCGGCACCATGCCGCCGCGGCGCACGCGCCGAGCTTCGTTCTTGCCGTTGCTTTGCCGCGGCTTGGCTTCCAATACGTTGCTTTGTGTCGTTGCCGTTGCCATAAATTTGAGTCCTGCCTTACATGAACAATTTGCTGACTGACGTCTCTTCGTGAATCGACTGAATGGCGCGGGCGATCAGCCCCGCGATCGAGCGTACCTTGATCCTGGGCTCACCCTGTGCCGCCTCGCTGAGCGGGATAGTGTCCGTGACCACTACCTGCTCGATATCCGAATTGGCCAGATTGTCCACCGCCGGGCCGGAGAGCACGGCGTGGGTAGCGCAGGCGAAAATCCGCGCCGCGCCGCTGTCCTTCAGCGCCTGGGCGGTCTTGACCAGCGTGCCGGCGGTGTCAATCAGGTCATCAATGAGCAAGCAGGTGCGGCCCTTGACATCGCCAATGACGTGCATCACTTCGGTCACATCCATTTCCACGCGGCGCTTATCCACGATGGCCAGGGGCGCATCCACTTTTTTAGCGAAGAAACGGGCGCGTTCCACACCGCCGGCATCCGGCGAAACCACGGTCAGATCGGGAAGCGCGAGTTTTTTGAAATAATCCACCAGTACCGGGGAAGCAAAAAGGTGATCCACCGGGATATTGAAAAAGCCCTGAATCTGCGGCGCGTGCAGATCCACCACCAGGGCGCGATCGGCGCCGGCCGTGGTGAGCAAATCCGCCACCAGTTTGGCTGAAATGGGAGCGCGCGGCTTGTCCTTCCGGTCCTGGCGGGCGTAGCCAAAGTAGGGGATGACGGCGGTGATGCGGCGCGCTGATGCCCGCTTCAGGGCATCGATCAGGATCAGCAGCTCCATCAGGTGCATGTCCACCGGATGGCAAGTGGGCTGCATCAGGAACACGTCGGCGCCGCGCACATTTTCCAGGATTTGGGCGTAAACCTCGCCGTCCTTGAAACGAGTGACGTGAGCCTGGCCCCGGGCCAGGCCGAGAAAAGCGCAGACCTCGTCGGCCAGTTGCGGGTTCGCCGTGCCACAAAAAATCTTGAATTTGTCGTCCACACGGGCGCGTTGCGGTTTGCGTTCCACCTTGGGCTCCGACTGCTGCACTTTACTTTCCGCTGCGGGGGCCGCTGTGGCCATGGCTTGTCTCGCCTCCGGAGTCAGACTGCGCTGCCATCCCTCGTTTTTTGTGGGTACTGCCATAAGTGCATCGTTGGTCGTGCGTCGTTCGTCCGCTGCCTTTGCTGACGATCTACAGCCAAAGACTAAGACTGCATTTCTGGCTGGGCGGCTAGGATTCGAACCTAGACAAAGTGCTCCAAAGGCACTTGACCTACCATTAGTCGACCGCCCAGTTGGTTACACTCTGAGATCCTTCGCTGCGCT
>DATGIY010000194.1:0-3812 GCA_035295475.1 Terriglobales bacterium | reverse complement strand
ATCTCAAACAATGGCTCGTCACGCTGCACCTTCTCGCCCGGCTTCTTGAGCCACTTGGTGATAGTGCCTTCAAAAATCGATTCCCCCATCTGGGGCATGATGACGTCAGTCGGCATAGTTCCCTTTCGCGGTCGAGATAGTCAGAATGTGCGCTGTATCGCCAAACGATAATTATAGAAGATGGAGCCGGGATATGGAGACTTGCAGCTTTAGCAATCAGCAGTCAGTACTCGGCATTCAGCCTTAAAAGTGTGGCAGGGGCCGAAGTCCGTCAGCCGAGGACCGGCGACGGTCTTAAGCTGCTTTGCGCCGCTTGAAGAACTGCACCTGGCGCTCGCGCTTGAGCGCCTGTTCGCGCGTCTTGTAGGGACCGCCCAGCTTCTTCCCGGTAGATTTCGAGAGCAGCACATAGCCCTTAGGCGTTTTGCGAATCATGCAAATTAAGATGCGCCGCGGCGTGATGGTGTGATCGGCTCTCTGCTCTCGGCTGTCGGCCTTCGGCCAGGAGGTGTGAGCCGAGGGCCGACGACCGAAAGCCCGAGAGCCTTCTTCGAACAGCACACGGCCTTTGGCCGTTTTGCGAATCATAAAATGTCGCAGGATGTGTGGGGACAGCCGCCCTCGGCTGTCCAGGCGAGCGCAGCTCGCCTCAAAAGCCAGGGCTGCGCCCGGCCGCACAGGCGAGGTCGCACAAGTTTCGTCTACTTATTACTTTCCTTCGGCCTGCTGCACGGCGGGCGGCAGATGATCCACGCGGCTGAGGAACATGGCCGTCTTCCAGATGTAGTCGTCGCTGGCCACCTTGCCCCAGGCCGGCATTCCGGTCCAACGCACGCCGTGCTTGATGGCATAAAAGAGGTGCCACTCCGGATCATCGAGCGGATGGATGATGATCTGCGGCGCCGGCGGGTAAAACGCCTCCCCCAGATCGCTCGGCTTCTTGGTGACCGTCCCATGGCACAGCGCGCAGTTCATGGTGTAGAACTTCATGCCGTCGATCAGGTTCTCGTCGGTAGCGGGCAGCGGACTTTTCACATGCGGTGCCTGCCGTTCCATGGAGGCGTCCAGGGCGGTGGACGCTACCCAGTGCTCAACCGAACTGGGAGTCTGGTCGGCCACAACGCTCATATAGCCGGCTCGGCTGTAAATCAGGCCGCCAATCACGATCACCAGGATTACGACGACCACACCCAGAATGAAATTGCGCATGGCTCCTCCCACCGACAACCTTGAACTTACAAGAGTGTACTGGTAGCCAAAGGTTACGTCAGTATGCCTTCACATGACGGGCTTCGCGAACCACGTCCGCCACCTTGGGTAGAAAGTAATCTTCCAGCGGCGGCGAGAACGGCACCGGCGTGTCGCGTGACGTGATGCGCACGATGGGGCCGTCGAGGTCGTCAAAAGTCTCCTCGTTGATCACTGCGGCAACTTCGCCCGCAATTCCTCCGGTACGCGTGTCCTCGTGCAGAATGATGACCTTGTTCGTGCGGCGCACGGTAGCGGCGATGGCTTCGCGGTCCAGCGGCAGCAGCGTGCGCAGATCTAGGATCTCAACCTCGATCCCCTCCTTCGCCAGAATCTCCGCTGCTTCCAGCGCCACGTGCAGCATCGCGGCATAAGTAATGATGCTCAGGTCGCGGCCCGAGCGTGCCACCCGTGCCTTGCCGATGGGTACGGTGTAATCGTCGGCCGGCAAATCTTCCTTGATGCGCCGGTAGAGCATTTTATGCTCGAAGAAGATGACGGGGTTGTTGTCGCGAATGGCAGATTTAATCAGCCCCTTGGCGTCATAGGCTGTGCCCGGACACACCACCTTCAGCCCCGGCGTGTGCACAAAATACATTTCTGGGTTCTGGGAGTGGAACGGGCCACCGTGCACGCCGCCGCCGCTGGGTCCGCGGATCACCACGGGCGCGGGCGCGCCCCAGCGGTAATGTGCCTTGGCCACCATATTGGTGATCTGGTTGAAGGCGCAGCCGATGAAGTCCATGAACTGGAACTCGGCCACCGGCCGCAATCCGGTAAGCGACGCGCCGAACGCCGCGCCTACGATCGCGGACTCGGCGATGGGCGTGTCAATGACGCGCTCCGGGCCGAAGCGCTCGATGAAGCCGTCGGTCACCTTGAACGCGCCGCCGTAAATACCGATGTCCTCGCCCAGGCAGAAGACGGTGGGGTCGCGCTCCATCTCCTCCCAGATGCCCTGGCGGATGGCTTCGAGATAAGTTGTAGTTGGCATAATCACGTGGGGACAGCCGCCCCCGGCTGTCCAACTCTCCTCGCCGCTGATTAACGCGGATTAACGCAGATCAAACCACAAGGTTCAAGGGCTAAATGCTAATTGCCAAGTGCCAACTGCTAATTCACCGCAGATGCACCGCCGCTTCGCTCTGCTTCGGTCCCGACTTCGTCTTGCCCGCCCGCGCCTTGGGCAAGCCATACTTGGCCTTGATCTCGTGGCAGCCCTCGCAGTAGACGTCCTGCGGCGTCTTTTCCGGATCAGGCATGGGCGAATTGACGGCAAACTCGCGGTCGGCCTCCAGTTCGCGATCCACGCCTGCAATCAGTTCTTCATTTTCCTTCGCCGTGAGCCATTTTTTTTCTAAAAGAAACTTCTCCAGGCGGGCGATGGGATCGCGCTTGCGCCAGTACTCGAACAGCGGCTTGGGCACGTACTCGGCGGCGTCGTGGATGGCGTGCCCCTTCATGCGCATCATCTTGGCTTCAATCAGGGTCGGGCCTTCGCCACGGCGGGCGCGGTCACAGGCCTCGTGCACTACGTCATAGACCTGGCAGGCGTCGGTGCCGTCCACGATAGCGCCGGGAATACCGTAGGCAAGGGCGCGCTCCGCCAGGTCTTTCACGCGAAACTGCATGTCCGAAGGCGTGGAGTAGCCCCACAGGTTGTTCTCTACTATCAGCACCAGCCCCAACTTCTGCACGGCGGCAAAGTTCAAGCCTTCGTAGGTCACACCGGTAGACTGGCCACCGTCGCCGATATACGTGAGCGCCGCGATATCGTGCCCCTGCAGACGCGCGCCCAGAGCCACGCCCGCCATCACCGGAATCAGGTCGCCAAGAGTGGAAATGGGGGCGCACACATTGCGCTTCTGCACGTCGCCAAAGTGGGACGAGGCGTCCTTGCCGAACGTAGGCGAGCCTGCCTTGGCCATGTACTGCATCATCACGTCACGCGCAGAGAAGCCGCGCACCAGCAGCGATCCCTGGTTGCGGATCATGGGCGCCAGCCAGTCCTCGGGACGGAGCGCATAGGCGGAAGCGCAGGAACAGGCCTCCTGCCCCAAGCCAAAGTAGACGCCGCCCACGACCTTGCCCTGCTTGTAGAGATTCTCCAGCGCCTGCTCCATCTTGCGGTTGAGCAGCATCCAGCGGTAGATCTCGACGCATTGTTGCGGCTTCAGATATTTTGATTCGCGGATGGGCGGCGCCGGGGCGCTCAGATCGCCGCTAGCCTCGTAGCGCACGCCGTCCTCGCTTGCCACCTGGCGAACCGCGCAGTCGAAGCTCTCCAGGCGGTAGTCAGGAATGGTGTAGCAGCGCTCGCCGGAAGGATTGCCGTTGCCGGCCGCCGCCTTCTGCGCTGCCTTGAGCGGTCGCCGGCCATTCCCGCCCGGCTTCTTGGATGTGGAACTCTTCTTGGCCATTGCTAGTGTTGTTGCCGACGTCATCCTGAGGGAGCACGACTCGAGCTCGCAAGGGAAGTGCGACCGAAGGACCTATGCATTCTGATCCAGAAACCTCGTGCCCGATACGGTGTGCCGCCAGGATTACCTTCCGAGCTAAACCTT
>DATGIY010000193.1:0-10208 GCA_035295475.1 Terriglobales bacterium | reverse complement strand
CAGCAAAAATGGCAGGTGGCGCTGCACCGTGCCATCGCCGCCCAGCACGAGCACAGCCTCCGCGGGTCGCTGGGCGTCTGACCCTTCCAGGTTTTTCAGCGCAGTGATGTCCGCGCCTGTTACACGGAAAGGAGCGAGCTCACGTTCCCTTGTATTGGGACCGAATATAGCAAGCGCGCGCATGCGTGCGCGAAGATTAACCGCCGTCGCAACGCAAATGCAAGGTGCTTCGACTCGCGTCACCGCCGGCGCGGCTACGGCTCGTGCAGCGAGACAAGTAAAGGGTTGTGCCGCCGACAGCGATATTGCTGCCTGAAAAGCAAGCTCCCGGCAATGTCATCCTGAGCGAGCGCGAGCCGAGCTTGCGAGGGGAGCGCGAGTCGAAGGACCTTGCGCTATTTCGGTGTGAGCAACGGGATGGGTTTGCCCCACTCCGCGCTCAGATCCCTCCATTCTGGATTCATCCTCTGCACCAGCCAATTCTTCTTTTCGCGGCGCCAGCCCTTCAGCTGTTTTTCGCGGGCGATCGCCGTCTGAATGTTGCTGTATCGTTCAAACCAAACCAGCCGGTAGGTTTGATACTGCTGCGAAAAACCTTCGAATTCGTCGTTCTTATGCTGAAATACTCTGCGGTCCAGACTGTTGGTTACTGCGGTGTAGAGCGCCCGCCGCGAGCTGCTGATCATCATGTACACGTAATAGTGGTGCTCACGCATACAAAGCGCAAGGTGCTTCGACTCGCCTCGCCGCTGCGCGGCTACGGCTCGCTCAGCATGACAGGGAAAAATTATCTTCATCAGTAAGCATAGCGCTGCGCGGCATGAGCTAACACGCGAATTTATCGCTTGTGCCACCACTAATTCATTATTGGGAATGTCAAAACCTAGGAATGTCATCGTGAGCGAGCGGAAGTTGAGCCAGCGAAACGAGGGCGAGCCGAAGGAGGTTGCGGTCAGCGAATTTCTACCCTGCGAATCTGCCGGCCTACACGGAGAGTGAGCGAGCACGGAAGGGAGATAACAAGCTTTGTTTTCTCAACCACCTGCCCGTCAATCTGGACGGAACGTTGCTTGATTTTGCGGTTGGCATCGGAAACGGATTCCGCCAGGCGCGCTTCCGCCAGAAGCCGGTCGAGCTTCACCAGGAAGGTCGAATTGTTCGAGGATTCGGCGGCGGGCGGCCGGAACGCATCAGCCGGAATTTCTGAATCCTGGACGAGTTCGGCAGCACGCAACCCGTTGCGCTCTACAACGACCGTTTCGACTTCCTCCGGCGCTTCGCGTTTCTGGAACTGCCTGGCCCAGTCTTCAGCGGCACGGCTGGCCGGGGCTTCACCGTGGGCGTCAGCCACGATGCGGCGCGCCAGCTCTTTCTTGTATTGCATTGGATTGACGCGGCCGGCGGCAGCCTCCTCAGTCATCTTCCCGATCTCAACCATCGTGACATCGGTCAACAGCTCGTAATAACGCCACATCATCTGGTCGGAGATGGACATGATCTTGCCGTACATCTCCAGCGGCGGTTCAGTCAGGCCGATAGCATTGCCCAGCGACTTCGACATCTTCTGCACGCCATCCAGGCCCTCCAGGATGGGCGTGGTCAGCACCACCTGCGAGGGCTGTCCGTAGCCGCGCTGGATTTCGCGGCCAACCAGCAGGTTGAATTTCTGGTCGGTGCCGCCCAGTTCCACGTCTGCCTCGAGCGCTACCGAGTCGTAGCCCTGGGCGAGGGGATAGAGCAGCTCGTGCATGGAGATGGGTTTTTCTTCCTGGAAGCGTTTGTGAAATTCCTCGCGCTCCAGCATCTGCGAAAGCGTGAATTTGGCGGCCAGGCGGATGAAATCGTCGGCGGTGAATTTGCCGAACCACTCGCGGTTGTAGCGGATTTCGGTCTTGTGCCGGTCAAGAATCTTATAGACCTGGTCGAGGTAGGTTTTGGAGTTGGCGTCGATCTGCTCGCGGGTGAGCGGAGGACGGGTGACCATGCGCCCGGTGGGATCGCCAATCATGCCGGTAAAGTCGCCGATCAGGAAAATGACGGTATGCCCCAGCAGCTGGAAGTGGCGCAGCTTGTGGATCAGCACGGTGTGGCCCAGGTGCAGGTCGGGGGCGGTAGGGTCGAAACCGGCTTTCACGCGCAGGGGTTTACCGGTTGCGCGCGACTTCTCCAGCCGTTCGCGCAGTTCGCCTTCGCGAATGATCTCTACCGCGCCCTTTTTGATGAGCGCAAGTTGTTCGTCGATAGGAGGAAAGGTGGCCACCGTGTACCTGGCTACTAGCCTCAAGCTAGAGCTCTTCAGAATAACAAACGGTCGTGGCGTTCGGCTCTCGGCCCCCGGCCAAGGCGGCTGAAAGCTGAAAGGCGAGCTAAAGGCCGAAGACCGACAGCCGACAGCCCAGCTCCTACTTCCCTAGAATCGGGAAATGACTGGCGGCTCCCATGAAAAAGAGCAGAGGCAAGGTCAGCCAGGCGCTGATTTGCGATACCAGAAAGGCCTGCCGGCCCATACGCTGGGCTTTTTCTGGAATGGCAGTGCCCTGCTCGGCAAAGGCCCGCGTCCACAGAATGATGCGCTTCTGGATCCGCCATACGAGGCCCCAGACGTTGAGCAGCAGCATCCAGCCAATGCCGCCGCCAATCCCTATGCACAGCAATCGATTGCTTTCCCAGCCGTGGTTGTTGAAGTGAACGTAAAGGTAGCTGGCCGCGGCTACATCGATGGCGACCAGAATGCCAAGCACCAACCCGCTATTGAGCGGCCCTTTCAGGGGCATGACCAGCCCGTTTTCAATGGCAAACGCCACCGTCCAAATGAGGAAAAAACTCCAGATAGCCTGTCCTGGCGAGGCCTGGGCATTGCGGGCGTCAGCGCCTACGATCATCATCCAGTAGGCGATGCCCGCCAGCACAGTTACCAGGGCGCTCCAGCGGAACCACCACAGGGCACGGCTCATCAGGGCCGGCACCACCTTCACGCGCAGGCCTGCATCCATCTGCTTCAAGGCCGGGTTGCTGACCAGGTTGAAAAAATAGAGCAGCCCGATCCAGGTGATCCCGGCCACAAAATGTATCCAGCGGAATATGATCTGAGTGGTAGCCGGGCCACCAGGGGCCAACAGGGCAGCCAGCGAAACAGGGGACGGGCCGGACATTCTTGCCTCCAACGTGCGCTAGTGTGTCTTCGGCGGGCAGACCGGAGCAGGCGATTGTATAGGTTTTGGATGCGCCACGGCGAGGTTGAAAACCGGGGCCTGACGCCGTATCGTACTTGTGTCCCGCGCGGACTGGCCGCGTGCTGTGCGGGATGGTGCACTTCGTCAATGCTCGCGATTCCCCCATTTTTTGTCGAGGGGAAGGATGGTTTTCGAGAAAAAAGGAGATCGGCAGATGGAAAATAAGCCGGCGCAGAACATCCAGGATTCCTTTCTAAACACGGCGCGCAAAGACAAGAGCGCCATCACTCTGTACTTGCTCAGCGGAGTCAAGTTGACCGGGCGCATCCGTTCCTTCGACAAGTATTCTCTCGTCCTGGAGACCGGAAACCAGGAGCAACTCATTTTTAAGCACGCGATTTCTACGGTGGTAATGCCCAAGTCAATGCATTTGGAGCGGCCGGCCGCCTCCGATGCCAAACCAGCCCAGAATGCTTCCGCGGGCGTGGCCGGCGGCTCGAGCAATTCAGGAACGGAAGGTTAGGAGCAGTACCATCCTTGCGTTTGTCCGCCAAGCCTACTGCTGGGAAGGGCGCTCGCCAGCACACGTCTGCAGTAGTCGGCGGGCGTTGGGGCAGGCCGGAACGCGCCTTTCTCCTGGGGATTGACTATCCGGCGCGCCAGCGCGCGAGGGAAAACGAGCCCGGCGTTACGCCGCAGGCGCGCGCGGCCCGGACCAGTGCGGAACCCCCGGCAAAGGCGCAAAGCGGGGACAAGCGCCCCGTGGCATTCAGCGCGCAGGAATCGCTGGCGGAATTACGCGAGCTGGCCACCAGCGCCGGAGCGCAGCTGGTGGGTGAGTTTCTGCAGCATCGCGACAAGCCGGATCCGGCCACGCTAATTGGCCGCGGCAAGCTGCAGGAAATTTCCGGCGCAGCGGCGGCCGCTGCCGCCGACCTCATCATCTTCGATCACGAGCTGACGCCCTCCCAGCAGCGCAACGTGGAAAACGAAGTATCGGCCCGGGTGATTGATCGCACTCAGCTCATTCTGGACATCTTTGCCCGTCATGCCCGCACCCGCGAAGGTCAATTGCAGGTGGAATTGGCGCAATTGGAGTACCTGCTGCCGCGGCTAGCCGGGCGGGGTATTGAGATGTCGCAGTTGGGCGGTGGCATCGGCACCCGCGGCCCCGGCGAAACCCAACTGGAAACCGACCGGCGCCGCATCTACCGGCGCATTCGCCATATTCAGGGGCAACTGGAACAGGTACGGCGCAGCCGCGCACAACAGCGGCAAAGGCGGGAATCGGTTCCCGTGGCCACCGTGGCGCTGGTGGGCTACACGAACGCCGGGAAGTCCACACTCTTCAACGCGCTGACCGGCGCCGGAGTGGTGGAATCATCGAAGATGTTCGCCACCCTCGATCCCACGATTCGGCCGGTTATCCTGCCTTCCCGCCGCAAGGTGCTGCTTTCCGATACGGTAGGATTCATCCGCAACCTGCCTCACACCCTGGTTTCCGCCTTTCGCGCCACGCTGGAGGAAGTGCAGCGCGCCGCGCTCGTCCTGCAAGTCTCCGACG
This sequence comes from Terriglobales bacterium, assembly GCA_035295475.1. Classification (GTDB taxonomy): domain Bacteria; phylum Acidobacteriota; class Terriglobia; order Terriglobales; family Acidobacteriaceae; genus JAICWP01. The sequence continues at coordinate 5,471 of DATGIY010000193.1, read as the reverse complement.
CCGGCAGCCCGATTGCTGCCGAACAAGCGGCACAGGTCGAGGCGGTGCTGGGAGAACTGGATGCTGCTGCCAAACCGCGGCTGAATGTGATCAACAAAGTAGACCTGCTGCCCGCCAAGGAACGTGATGCGCTGCGCGACGACGCAACCACGGTGCACGTTTCCGCACTCAAAGGCAGCGGCCTCACTACCCTGCTGGACCGCATTGACCAGACGCTACAGCAGGATCCCATCAGCCGCGTGCGCTTGAAGGTGCCGCAGAGCGAAGGCAAGGTGCTGGCCACGCTGGAAGCGCGCTCCCGCATTTACGCTCGCCAGTACCGGGACGGGGTGGTGGAGTTGGAAGCCGATACTCCCGAATCGCTGCTGCGGCGAGTACAGAAGTTTGTGGTGGAATAAAGCAAGATCCAGCAGTCAGCGTTCAGCCCAGGACCAGCATTTGGCACTTAGCATCTGGCATTTGGCCGTGGAGATTAGTTCCGAAAGTGAAGGAGAATCCCGGCGGTCAAATACTACGCGCCAAATGCCAACTTCGCCTTTCGGCCTGAATGCTGAGTGCTGGCGGCTAGCTTTTCGCGTGCTGCTTGGCCCGGTCAATCAGATCGAGCACCTGCTGCTTCTGCGGATAATTGGGATTGGTTTGCAGCAGCCGTTCCCAAGCCTGGACCGCTCCCGCGGGATCCATTTTGCCTTGCCACTTGACCACGCCCATGTTGAACAGGGTGCCGGGATGATTGGGGTTGTACTTCAGCGCGCGATTGAACTCGCTGATGGCCTTGTCCGCATTACCGATATACCAGTAGGAGGTTCCCAGATCGGTACGCACGTCGGAATTCTCCGGCCGCACCTTGACCGCCTGCTCGTAATACTTGATGGCCTCGGGGAATAGCTTGGAGTCGTAATAGAGATTGCCCACCTTGACCAGAGTCTCAAAGTTGCGAGGATTCTGCTTGAGGCTGTCGAGCAGGGGCTGCGCGGCCTTCCCCACCATTTCGGCCGTCTGTTCGGAACTGAGCTGGCTGGTGCCCGGAGCCGTCATGCTGGCAGGAACGCCGGGCACGCTGGCGGCAGCCGCCGGTTCCGGGGCGGTGGCGGCGGTAGCAGTCGAGGTCACCGGCGCCGAGCCGCGGAACAGGTAGCCCAGGATCAGTCCAAAGCCGAGACAAAAAACCGCCAGCACGTAAGCTTGAGTTGCGGTCCACGTCGTCTCCGTCTGGGGTCGCGATTGTGCAGTTTCCCTAGCCATAAATCAGTTTCCTTTCGCAATATTGGCGCCGGCAAGCGCCCTCTCCGGCGGACCCAGATGGAACAGACGCTGTACGGCGGCGGTCATCTGCTCCTGTTCCACCCGCTCTGGCAGCTCCTTGAGCTCGCGGGCCAGTGATCCGGCGATGCGTTGGGTGATGCGCGACGTCACCGTGTGCAGGGTCTTATCCTGCTCCTGGCTAAATGGCCCGAACTCGTGACAAAAGGAGTCCAGTTCTTGCCGGCAAATCTCATCTAAACGCTGGCGCAGCGCCACAATAGTAGGCACCACGCGCTCAGCCTGCAGTTTGCGGCGAAATTCGCGGGCCTCGGCAGCCACGATTTTTTGCCCATCCTCGGCGGCTGCCAGGCGCTCGCCGGCGTTGTGCTTCACCACCTGCTCCAGGCCATCCACGTCGTACAAGAAAATTCCGGAAACGTGCCGCACCTCCGGATCTATGTCGCGAGGCACGGCGATATCGATCAGGCACAGAGGTCGGCCGGCACGCTCTCGCACGATGCGTTCGGCTTCATCTTTGGTAAGGATCACGTGCGGACATCCGGTGGAACTGATAACGATGTCCGCCTCCACCAGATGCGACCAGCGGTCTTCGAAAGCCACCGGTACACCACCCAGCTTTTCCGCGATCTGGGAGGCATGTTCAAAAGTGCGGTTGATAACGCGTACCTGGCGAGCTCCGCTGTTGAGCAGGTAGCGGGCCGAGAGCTCGCTCATCTTGCCGGCGCCCAGCAGGAGGACGACGCGCTCTTCCAGCGAGCCGAAAATCTGCTTGGCCAGTTCCACTGCTGCGTAGGGAACGGAAACGGCGGAAGCGCCGATGGCAGTCTCGTTGCGCACCCGCTTGGAAACGGTGAGCGCCTTCTGCAGAACCGCGTCCAGAAAACGGCCGCTGGTGCCCACCTGCTGCGCCTGGGTCCACGCCGCCTTGACCTGGGCCACAATCTGCGGCTCGCCCACGATCATGGAGTCCAGGCTGCTGGCCACCCGGAAGATGTGCGCCAGGGCAGCCTCGTCCAGCAAGCGATAGAAATGCTGCCACTCGCAGAGTTTGAGACCGTATTCGCGGGCCAGGTAGGACAGGATGGAGTTGGCGGCCACGCTGGGCTCGCTCGACCAGAGAATGAACTCGGTGCGGTTACAGGTGGCCAGAATTACGATTTCGTCAATGCCTTCGGCGTGGCTCAGTTCTACCAGGGCTTGGCAGCGGCGGGTTTCATTGATGTAAAACCGTTCACGCACCGCCACTGGCGCCGTGCGGTGGTTCAGGCCGATCACCATCAGGTTCGGTTCCAAGGCAGCCCCCGCGGATCACCATCAGTAGGGCATGTGCGGTACCAAAGGGCATCGCAGCCGGGTCCTGCATTCATGCTTCTATTTTCAGGAGGTTAGATTTGAGCGTGGAGCCACGAAGTAGCCGGCAGGTTCTTCCTGTTGCGGCATAAGACGCTGAGGCGCGTCTTTTCCCCCGCCCATCCCCTGGCATCCACCGGGGCAAGGTAGCTATCCTGTTGTCCGCCAGGGGTATAGTCGGGACGACCATTGGCAGGCCAAATGCCTTCTCCCTTTTTGGGAATGTGTAGCGCCCACCGTCAAAGGAGATGAAACGCGAATGAAAACCACTGCCACATTCATTGTTTTGGCCGTTGCCCTGATGTTCTCTACCTCTGTGTTTGCCACCGACTCCGGCGCCGATGTATTCAAGACCAAGTGCGCCATGTGTCATGGAGCCGATGGCAAAGGCGAGACCGCCATGGGCAAGCGGCTGGGAATTAAGGACTTGGGCTCGGCCGAGGTACAGAAGCAGTCAGATGCCGAATTGAATACCGTCATCACCAAGGGCAAGGGCAAGATGCCCGGGTACGAAGGCAAGCTGACCGGCGATCAAATTCAGGACTTAGTGAAGTACATCCGCACGCTGAAGAAGTAATTGGTGGTGGGCTGACAGTTAGCAGGCTTAGCTTGTCCGGGCCTATGACATGGTCGAAGAGGGTTCTTCCGTGGCCCCTGAGGACAAATATGCTCCTCAGGGGCCAGTTTTCAGGCCACCATCGCCTTCAGTTCCTCGATGACCCGCGTGACCTCTTCCCGGGTGTTGTAGTGCACCAAGCCGATGCGCAACCAGCCGCCGGTGGCCTCCACGTCGAGGCGCCTCGCCAAGTCCAGGGCGAAGTAGTGTCCATCCCAGGTGAAGATTCCACGCTCGCCTAACTTTCCCGCCAGCTCAACGGGCGGGTGTCCAGCGACGCGCACGGCGAGGGTGGGCGTGCGCTCGGCAAAACGCGCGGGATCAGTAATACCGTAGATTTTCAGGCCGGGAATGGTTTGCAAACCGGCAATAAGCGGCCCCATCAAGGCGCGTTCGTACTGGCGAATCGATTCGTAGGCCGCCAGCAACGCGGCCCTGCGGCTTGCGGCCGCGGGATCATTATGGCGCCCCAAATCCGCCAGATACTCGACCGCTGCCAGCACGCCGGCGATGTTTTCGTGCGCAAGCGTGCCGGTTTCCCATTGCTCGGGCAGGCGGTCATACTGGGCCCGCACCTTGTAAGGCCGCAGACGGCTGGAAACGGCACGTTTGCCGTACATCACGCCCGAATGCGGCGCGAAAAATTTATAGGGGGAGCAGAGCAGAAAGTCGCAGTCCAAGTCGCGCACATCGAGGGCACCGTGTGGAGCGTAGTGAACGGCATCGATAACGGCTAAGGCTCCGACCGCGTGCGCCAGGCGCACAATTTCCTTGACCGGATTGATCGTGCCCACCGCGTTAGAGGCATAGCCCACCGCGACCACACGGGTACGGGGAGTGATTTTGGCGGCCAGATCATCGAGACGCAGGGTGCAGTCCTCAGGGTTCACTTCGGCACGCTTAATCAGCACGCCCTTTTCTTCCAACGCCAGCCAGGGAGAGACATTGCCATCATGGTCAAGCCAGGTAAGCAGGATTTCGTCTCCTGCCGCCAGGTCGCGCCCCACGGCGCGGCTGAGCAGCAGCGTTAGCGTGGTCATGTTCTGGCCGAAAGCAACTTCGTCGGCATCGCAGCCCAGCAGGTCGGCGACGGCGCGATGCGCCTCGGCCAACATGGCATCATTGCGCTGACTGGTCAGGTAGACGCCCCCGACGTTGGCGTTCGACTGCAGGTAGTAGTTGCTAACCGCCTCGATTACGCGCCGCGGAACCTGCGTCCCGCCTGGTCCATCGAGAAATGCCGCCGGACGGCCGTTCACCTGGAGGGCCAGGCTCGGAAACTGCTCCCGCACCCAGGCGATATCGAGCGCCGCCGATTTTCCATTCAGAGTTCGAGTTCTCATTCTTCCGGATACCATTTCAGTAACTGTTATTCTGAGTCCGGGCCGAGTGCTTGGCTCGACGTGCTTGCTTGCTCAAAATGACAGTTGTTAATATTTAGACTCCCACCGCGCGCACCAGGTCCGCCAGTAGGCCGTAAGCCGTTTCTGTAACTCCCGGGTCGGTTTCTGTAATCGTCAATGCAGGGAAGATGTCGGTTTCGAAACAAATGGCGGAAGAGGTTCCATTCACCCAGGCGAGAGCATCGCTGAGCGGCAGCTGCTGTGGGCCGACGCTGGCGTGAACGGATCCGCCCTGCCGTCGGGCCTGGCACAACAGCTTATAAGGGCGACCGGCACGGCGAGCAGCCTGCACCGCGAGGGGGTGCAGTTCGCCGATGCCTTGGCGCGTGACTTGCTGCGGGTTCAGCGGCATCTTCATGAGCACGGTGGCCAGCGCCGCTACCTTTACGGCCGCATCCCAGCCTTCCAGGTCGTCGGTGGGATCGGTCTCGGCGACGCCCAATTCCTGAGCCTTGAAAATAGCGCGGTTGAGGGTACTGCCTTCTTCCATCTGCTGCAGGACGAAGTTGGTGGTGGAATTCAGGATGGCGCGAAAACCCAGGACCTCGACCGCAGGCAGCGTCTCGCGAAAGAGGCAGAAGATGGGCACACCGTCCATGACCGCGGACTCGAAGAGGAATTTTCGCCCGCGCTGGTGAGCGAGCGCATTCAGTTCCTCGTAGCCGTGCACCACCGGGCCTTTATTGGCGGTGATGGCGTGCGCGCCCAATTCCAACGCGGCCTTCAGATGGTCGATCGCGGGCTGGCCGGTTTCGCGGTTCAGCGATGTGATCTCGAATAAAACGTTCGCCTGGGCAGCGCGCAGCCAGTCGCGGACGTTGTGGAGTTTCGCCGGC
>DATGIY010000192.1:0-5415 GCA_035295475.1 Terriglobales bacterium | reverse complement strand
GGGATGGGATGAACCTCGGTGCGCACGGTGGCAAACTGGCGGCCGTGCTCCGCCAGCAACTCCTTGATCACCACCGCCGCCTTGGTCACCTTGGTGGGATCGAACTGGCTTTCGACGGAAAGCCCAACCTTCCGTTCCTTGAAGCGGTCGAGCACGTCGCTCTGCGATACCGAACTTAAGCCCTCGTAATTGATCTCGCGGATGGTGGGCTTTTCCTTTACATACACATGAATGATCCAGCCCTTCTTGCCCTGCTCCCGCTCGAAGCGCAGGTCATCGAAGTAGCCGGTGTTCCACAGGGAGTTAAAGTCGCGTTCCAGCGCCGCCTGATCGTAGACATCGCCTGCACGGGTAAAGATGTGGGCGCGAATGGTGTCCTGGGGGATGCGGCGGTTGCCATGAATCTGGATGTTTTCGATCAGGTTTTGCTGGGCGGCGGCCGGCAGCGCCCATCCCGCGATACACATACAGAACAACAGGCTGGCCAGGAAGCGGGCCATGTGTTTGAGCTGCGGCGAAGTCCTCCGCCAGTCACACCAATGCCGCGGGCCGGCGTGCCTGGAATTTTGGAGTTCTGGGCAAGCGCACCGGGACAGCGCTGGCACAGGACAGTTGTGGGAACTCAGAATGCGGCTACCTCAGTGGCCTGTAGTCTGGAAAGTTGCCATTCTATACGGTCCAGTGTTGCTCAGGCAAAAGGCGCGTGCCTTTGCCCGGACTCTAACCGGAAGTCAACAACCGGCTTTACAACTGTCCGCTGCAGGCTGGGCTCGCAGAATTGGAACCCCGAGCTCAGGCGGAAGTTTTGCGCCCTATTTTCCGGCGCCGCTGCTGATATCCGGCGGAAATTGTTTCAGATTGTGCGCGCTGGCGGATTCTGGCTGCCGGGCGTGGGCGCCGGTTCCACTTCGACGAGGGCGGAGTAAAAAGTGGCAGAGGCGCCCATATCGGTGAGCCGTTCGGAGGTAAGCGCGTTAATGCTCTCCCCGCCGGCGGAAAGTTTGGCCCAGTTAAGGCGCGCCGCTACTGTCCCCGCCTGCACCGCGCCATCCACCCGCGCCCGCAAGTAGACTTCGCCGCGATCATTGAAGACCCGCACCCGATCACCGTCGCGAATGCCGCGGGCCTGCGCATCTTGCGCGCTCAATTCCAGCACCTCGCGCAGTTCCATCTTCTGCAGGGGCGGGAGGTTCGCGAAGGAAGAGTTGAGGAAATTGTCCGACTTGCGCGCCAGCAGTTCCAGGGGAAAGCGCTGCGCCCGCTCCGAGTGTCGCGATTCCATGGGAGGAACGAAAGCGGCTACCGGATCCAGGCCCTGCTGGGCCAGTTGCTGGTTATAAAACTCGGCCTTACCGCTGGCGGTGCCAAAATTCCCCTCGGCAAAGGGAAGAAACGGCTTTGGCTCGGTCGCCGCCTGCTCGCCGTCAAAGCTCAGCCGGATGTGTCCTTCCCGCTCCAGGCGCTGGCGATTTATACCGCGCAACCATGGATTGGACGATTGCAGCGCCGAGTCGATCATCTCATCCACTGACTCGCGGAAACATTCCTCCACAAATCCCATGCGGGCGGCGAGGGCGCGAAAAGTTTCCACATTGGAGCGGCATTCGCCTACAGGGGCGATGGCCGGTTGCGAAACCTGCAGGTAGTAGTGCCCATAGGCGGCCTGCAGGTCTTTGTGCTCGAAGAAGGTAGTGGCCGGCAGCACGATATCGGCGTAGACGGTGGTGTCGGTCATGAACTGCTCATGGACCACGGTGAACAGGTCCGGACGCAACAGTCCCCGCACTACCTGGTTGTGATTGGGCGCCACGGCCGCCGGATTGGAGTTGTAAACGAAAAGCGCCTTCACCGGAGGATTGTTCAGCTCGGTGAGCGCCTTGCCCAGTTCGACCATGTTGACGGTGCGCGCCGTCCGGCCCAGGGGGCTCTTGCGCATCAAGTCGGCGCGCTGCAGCGCCTCGCGGTTGAGCTGGTAGGCCCCGGAAGTGGAGAGCTGCAATCCGCCGCCCACTTCCTTCCATGATCCCGTAAGGCAGGGCAGCATGCAGATGGTGCGCACCGACATGCCGCCGCGCTCGGAGCGCTGTACGCCATAGTTCAGACGAATGGCCGCGGGATGTGTGGTGGCATACTCGCGCGCCAGCTGGACGACATCTTCGGCCGAAATTCCCGTCCAGTGCGCCACCTTCGCGGGCGAGTACTCCTGAACTTTTTCCTTCAGCTGTTCGAAGCCTACTGTGAAACGGGCGACGTAATCGGCGTCGTACCAGCCCTGGTTGATGATGACGTGCATCATGCCCAGGGCCAGGGCGGCATCACTGCCCAGGTGGATGGGCAGGTGCCAGTCGGCGCAGCGGGCAGTACGCGTGCGGTAGGGATCAATGACCACCAGCTTGGCGCCCTGCCGCCTCGCTTCTTCGATAAAGGGCCAGAGGTGCACGTTGTTGCCGTGAATGTTGGCCCCCCAGGCGATGATGTAGCGGGAATGACGAAACTGCTCCGGTTCGGTGCCCAGCTTGATGCCCAGCACCGACTTCAAACCTTCCTCCCCGGCGGTCGAACAGATGGTGCGCTCCAGCTGGTACGCGCCCAGGCGATGGAAGAAACGCCGGTCCATGGAGCCGCCGTTGAGCGCTCCCAGAGTTCCGCCATAGCTGTAAGGCAGAATCGCTTCGCTGCCGAACTGGCGGCTGATCTGCTGGAATCGTTCGGCGATTTCGTCCAGCGCTTCCTCCCAGCTGATTCGTTTAAAAGCTTGCTCGCTGCGAACGGCCTTCGCCCCGGATTTGCCGCCTTGGGCAGGCGCATCATCTGCGCTTCGTCCCTTGGGACTCACTCGGCGCAATGGATAGAGCACACGCTCCGGGGAGTACACGCGGTCCAGATACTTGGCCACCTTGGCGCAGAGAAAGCCGCGAGTAAAGGGATGGGCGGGGTCGCCCTGCACTTTCACCGCTCGGCCCTCTTGCACCGTGATCAGCACGCCGCAGGCGTCGGGACAATCGTGGGGGCAGGCGGCATGGACGATTTGCTTCATGCGGGAAATTATTTCACCACCTGGGGTTGCAGTCGCGGAGAAAATTTAACTCAGGGCTGTTGCGCCAGCAGGCGCTCAAATTCCGCAATCTGTACGCGATTGGCTTCCTGCACTCCCTGCCAGCTTTTGCAGCTCAAAGAAAAAAAGTTGTCGCCGGCGCTGAACGTAAGCAGGGGCTGAGAGCCATCGAAGAACGTGGCCGACGCGCTGGCCCGCGGCAGTTGCCGGCGGCGAGCAGAAAAGCCGTCTCGCCGGCCGTTGGCAAAATCCACCAGCGCCTGCACGTGATAGCGATTGTCGATTACGTATTGGCGAGCCGGGCCGTTTCCGCTCTGCGTTACCCGAATCAGAGTGGCCGTCTGGATGGGCGCGCAGCTTATGCCCTGCTGGGTATGGTTGCAGCCGGCCGAGAAAATGATCATCAAGAGAACAAGCAGGAATCGAGCCCTTTGCACGGGCAGCATGATACGGCAACTGCGCTTTTTAACCCAAGAACCGGTAATTTCTGTCAGAGGAAAAACGAGGCTCGCGCCGAACTGCGAGGCGAGTCCGTAACCGAAGACCTTGGTTCGTGACTCGCCCCGCACGCCTTTGGAGAAATCCTCGCCCGCCCGATGGTGGGAGTATCTGAATCAGCGATTGGTCTGCGCGCTGCTGCCGTTGGCCTGTGTGTTCTGGGCCTGGGCGGCGGCGCCCGTAAAGACCAGTTTGTAGTTCTTGCCGGCAAAGCGAGCTTCCACCAGATTACGCGCGCCGTTGTCGGTGTCCACCACAGTCGCGTTCTGGCTCGTTTTGACCGGAATGGTCTCCAGCTTGGCGGGCGCGGTGGCCACCACCTGCTTGCCTTTCAGGACTTGGACCTCGACTGCCGGCCCATTCCCTTCCCACTTCAGCTGGTAAGTGCCGGCGGGAAGCTGCTTGCCATTTACCTGCGCCGCAACGGCCAGATCCATCGACGCCGGCTTGTTGCCGGCCATCGCCGCTGAACACAACAGCAGCGTCAATGTTAGAACCAGGCCGCCCGTGATTTTGAACCTTTCCATGTTGCCCTCTGCTTTCTCCCGAATGGGTGTTGGGGCGGCCTCGGAGGCCCGCGAAGATGCCTTCCCATCCCCGATGGCCTACAATGAGTCGGGGGTTAAGCGCGCAAGGACCGGCCGCAAGGACGCGCCCTCTGTTCGATTGTTTCCGCCTGGGCCGCCAAACCGCGGGCGAGAACAATCTTCGTTTAACCCCTCTTACGAGTTGCTGCGAAATCACCTTCGAAAACGAAATACGCTGCGCGCTTCGCGAAAGTTCCCAGCTGCGATCTCTCTTTCGCTTGGCTGCTTGCGTATTGGACGTGAGCAAACCAGCGCCGATAGCAAGTAAAATCGCGCCCTTGCTGATTGTGGTTCGCAACAGACAGGAGCTGTTGTGTGCAGGCGGAACCTGCCGAAGGAGCCTGTGCTGTGTTACCTTAACGTCGGTTCCTTGAGCCTGCGAAATGAGGAAACCTCCCTTACTCATTGCACTTCTTAGTGGCTGTCTTCTGATTTTCATGAGCGCCGATCTTGCCTCCCAGAATGTAACCTCCGCCGCGCCGGCTTTCGACGCGCAGTATGACCAGCTGGTGGACCAGTATTTCGACGCCTATTTCCAGCTTCATCCCACGGAAGCCACCAGCGCCGGATTTCATCAGTACGACTCGCAACTGGAGGATTTCTCGCCCGCCGGTCTGGAGCGCGAGCGGGCTTTTCTGCAGGAATATCAGCAGAAGTTCGCCGCGGTTAAGCCGCCGGCGCAAGTGGTGGCGGCCGCCGACCTGGATTTTTTGCGTCACACCATTGCCGGGCAGCTGCTCGAGCTGGAAAAAATTCGCATGTGGGAGAAAGACCCCGACATGTATTCCAGTTTCGTGAGCGGCAGCGCGTTCACCATCATGAGCCGCAGCTACGCGCCGCAGGCCGATCGCCTGCGCGCTTTGGTGTCACGCGAGCGGCAGATGCCCCAGGTCCTGGACGCGGGCCGGCACAATCTGAAAAATCCGCCGCGGGTCTATACCGAAGTCGCGCTGGAGCAGGTGCCGGGCATCATCGGCTTCTTTCAGAAGGATGTCCCGGCGGCATTTTCCCAGGTTCGCGACCCGCAACTGCTGCAGGAATTTCACACCGCCAACCAGGCGGTGATCGATGCTCTGGAGAAGTATCAGGATTTTCTCAAGGAAGACTTGCTGCCGGTTTCGCATGGGGACTTTCGCATCGGCGCGGAGAATTACCGCCAGAAGCTGGTGGACGATGAGATGGTGGATATTCCCCTGGATCGCGTGCTGGCCATCGGCATGGCGGACCTGCGCCGCAACCAGCAGGCGCTGAAGGAGACCGCCGCCCAGCTCGATT
>DATGIY010000191.1:0-4667 GCA_035295475.1 Terriglobales bacterium | reverse complement strand
CTGCCGCCGCTCATCGGTGATGGCTTCGTCGCGTCCGGTAAAGGAAACCGGCTGGAATGAGCAAAACGACATGATGCGGGGATTGTCCAGGGCAAACTGCACGATGCGCCCCACCTGCTCGTTGTTGATGCCGTTCACGATGGTGGTGACGGGCACGATCTCCACCCCCGCTTCGTGCAGGTTTTCAATCGCCTTCAGCTTCACGTCGAACAGGTTGCCGACCTTGCGGTGGGAGTTGGCGGCGTTGCCCACGCCGTCAAACTGCAGGTACGCGTAGCGCAGGCCAGACTCCGCCGCCTGGCGGCAGAATTCCTTGCTCTTGGCGAACTCAATGCCGTTGGTTGCCGCCTGCACGCTGTTGTAGCCCACCTTGCGCGCGTAAGCCACCGCGTCCAGGAAGTAGGGCGAAAGCGTAGGCTCGCCGCCCGAGAACTGCACCGACATCTGCCGCTTAGGCTTGATGGAAATGGCGTTGTCGAGCAGGGTCTTAATTTCTTCCCACGTCAATTCGTGAACGAACCCGACCTGGTTGGCGTCCATGAAGCAGGGATCGCACATCATGTTGCAGCGGTTGGTCAGGTCGATGGTCAGGACGGCGCCGCGGCCGTATTTCACGGTGCTGGTGCCGTGATGGTGCAGGTGCTCGTCATTGTGCGAACGGATGTCGCGCCCCGGGAAAGTCTGCTCCAGGTGACGATAGAAATCCACGTCGATGGACATCACATCCTCGAAGTGGCCGTGCTTGGGGCAGTCCTTCACCATGAGAATCTTGCCGTCGCGCTCGATAATCTGCGCCTTGATCTCGCCCACTTTCTGGTTGAGCAGGATCTCGTGCGGCAACTTGCCGTCCAGAATCTGCTGGCGGATTTCCGGCACGCACTTGGGGCACAGGGAATCTGTCTGGCGCGGCCAGCCCAGAGGGGGCTTGGATTTTTCGTAGGACTTCAGGAGCGGCTTGTCAGACCACTTCGGGGTAAACGAGGGGTTCGGATGGATGCGGTTCAGCCTCTCAAAAACGAACCATGCCCCGTTAGCGGTGATACTAAGAGCCTTCTCCAAATACTTGACCGGCTTGTGCATTGTGTTTTTGCTCCTGCTAGGTGTGAAACCTGGATAACCGGGCGCCGTTGTCCGCCCCCACAGGTCACCTAGAGCAATTTTGTGTGTTGCCTCTCACCGAGGGAGCGGGGATGTTCGGCTAAGTCGCTCAATCCCCCCGAGATCACACGGATAGAGGCACCATGATGCTAGGGGGAACGGCGGCAAATCCCCAACCGAATTGCACGAAAAGGGGTAAATCAGGGTTTAGTGGCAGGGTTTTTGCATTATTTTGCGTAAGCCATTGAAAACTAACGGGAACTCTGAGCCGCTAAACCGGGGTCGCGTACCCTCCCATGTTCCTGCCCAGAGTTCCCCAACAGACGCAAATACCAGCTGAAAACCAGCTTACTTACTTCTTGGGCTGGGGCCGGCTGGCGGGTGGAATGATGCCGTTCATGCGCAGGTATTCCACCATCTGCCCGTAGTGGTCGAAGCAGTGGCCGACAATGAGTGTCCCCAATCCCAAACGCGTAGCGGGCTGCTTGCCGCCAAAGGGATTTTTAATGGGCGCCACCTCGTTCTGGGGAGTAATAGCGGCGTAGGCGCGGTGGCCGAGCGCAAAGGAGTCGCGCAGGAACTTCATAATGTCGGCCTTGGAAGTCATGGAGTCGGGGCCGTTCTCGCCGCCGACATTGGCCGGCGGTTTCTCGCCCAGCATGTCGGAAAAAATCAGGTAGTTCACGGCAGCGACGTGCTTTACCTGCTGGGCGAAGGTGCGCACGCCCTTGAATTCACCATCGCTGGGCGCGAAATTGTATTTGTCCTCCGGCATGGCATCGGCGGCGTCCACAAATTCCTTCTCCACGCCCGAGAATTGCCGGTCCATCACCTGGGAAACGGTAGCGTGTTGCGCCGCCGACTTAGTGGCCGGCTTTCCTTGTGCCACCGCGAGTACGGCACAACCTAAGAACGACAGCAGCAAAGCAACTTTCATCTTCATACTCCCTCTCCTGAAAGCAAGAATAAATGTAACCAGCTGGCCCTTGCGTCCCTCGCTGCCAACAGGGGTGGGCGGACGCATCACCCGTGGGTAATTCCCGTATCCGCGTAACGCACCAGGTCGGCTTCGCGTGCGCGCAACCGATGCCAGCGCATGGTGGCCAGTCCGGCGACCAACCCCAGGGCGGAATAAAGCAAGGCATTGGGCACGCCTTCATGGTCGGCTACCGCACCAAACAGCGCGCTACCTCCGGCTAGGCCACCCTGCAGCACGAGCACATACATGGAAAGCGAGCGCGCCAGCACCCATGACGGCGACATGGTCTGCGCCGTCACGTTCAGGCAAGCCAGAATCGCAATCCAACCCACGCCGCCCACAAATAAAACCAAGGCCAGGGGAACGAAGGAGTGTACCCGCCCGGCAGCGGCCGTGGCCAGTGCGAAGACGACGGTAGCGACAGCGACCACCGCGTCCATCGACAACTGGCTGCGCAAGCGCGGCAAGACAGCCGCTCCCGCCAGCGCCCCAAAACCAAAACAGCCCAGCAGCAGGCCGAATCCGATGGAGCCGAAGGGCCGGGCAATTACCGGCAACAGCGCCAGCAAGGCACTGGCGGCGAGGCTGAACGCCAGCGTCCGCACCAGGACCGAGCGCACGGCCGGCGTGTGCCGCACGTAACGCACTCCCACTTTCATGGCGTTCAGCAGGCGTTCATTGCCATTGCCGTTTGTGACCGTTCTCTTCCATTGATAGAGCACAAAAATGACCGCAAAGAAGGAAGCCGCATTGATCAGGAAGGCGACGCCGGAACCAGCGGCGGCAATCACCGCGCCACCCAGCGCCGGACCCACCGCGCGAGCGACATTGAAGCCGGCGGAATTCAGCGCCACTCCCGAAGCATGCTGCTCCGGGGAAACAATTTCCGGGGTGATAGCCTGCCAGGCGGGATCGTTCATCACCGCCCCCAGACCCAGAAGGAACGTGAGGAGCAGCAGGGTCCAGGGAGTGACCACACCAAGAATAGTCATCACCCCCAGGGCGGCAGCGGCAACGGCCATCCAGGTCTGGGTTACCAGCAGCAGGCGGCGCCGGTCCACCAGATCGGCGACAGCGCCCGCCGGCAGCGCCACCAGGAAAACCGGCAAGCTGGAAGCAGCCTGCACCAGCGCGATCATCAGCGGCGAACGGGTCAGCGAGGTCATCAACCAGGCGCTGCCCAGGTTCTGCATCCAGGTGCCGATGTAGGAAATAACCGCGGCAATCCAGATGGAGCGGAACAGGGGCTCGCGAAAAGGCGCCCAGGGGGAAAGAGAACGCGCTCTCTCCGCCGCTCTTACCGATATTGGCTGACCCTCCATCATTTATTCCGCAACAAACTCACCACAAAGGACAAGCTTCTTTCCGTGCCTCCCCCGGCGGTTTTGATATAGGTGACGCAAGCCTCTACACCTCATAAAAGAACAGCAATGATGCTGGCGTTAGCCCTGAGGTGGTTCCTGGAAATACCTCAGCGGCTAAAGCCGATTGCTCGAAAGCTGCTGTAAATGCAGGGCCGAGGCCCTGCTCCACCCAAACTCAGGTTCGGCCCCACCCAATTCCACGCCCTGCTGAACGTAAACCCATGTCCTGCGCGACTCGAATCGTGAACTTGAACTCTTGCAATGGGGTTTACCCGCTCTGGCCCGGACTTTGTTCCACCAGGGCCGCATTTTCTGCGGCAAACGGCCACTCATGCCGCTGCAGCGCGCGGACCACGTATATAACGATCCCCGCGATCAAAAGGACGGCGGCGTAGCGCACCTGACGCAGAAAATCATGCCGGTTGACCAGGATGAAGATGAATCCGGCAATAGCCAGCAGCGCCGGCACCGGATACAGCCACATGCGGAAGGGACGCGGCAGGTCAGGGCGGCGGATGCGCAGCACGAGGAATCCGACCGCCTGCACCAGGAACTGAATCATGAGGCGAATAACAACCAGGGCGGCAATCACGTCGGCCAGGCGCAGAAAACAGAACGCCGCTGCCACCGCTCCCAGCGCCAGCAGCGAAACGTAGGGAAAGCGCCCCTGGGGGTGGACGCGCGCGAACACGCGGAAGTAATTACCGTCCAGCGCCGCCGCGTAAGGCACGCGCGAATACCCCAGCAGCAGCGAGAACACCGAAGAAAACGCCGTCCACATGATCAGGGCGGACACCAGGTACCCCGCCCAGGAACCGTAAACCCGCTGCATCAAAGTAGAGACCACGTAATAACGGGTATCGGTTTTGGCCGCGGCCGCGAGTTCCTGCCAGGGGATCACGCCCAGGATGCTCAAGTTCATGAGCAGATATAGACCGGCGACCAGCACGATGGATAGCAACAGGGCGCGGGGAATTGTTCTGCCCGGATCCTTTATCTCACCGCCGAAAAAGCAAACGTTGTAGTACCCCCAATAATCGTAGGTGGCGACCAGCATGGCTCCGCCCAGGCCGAGAAAAAAACCGCGCGAAAGGTGGAACGCCCCGGGAGGAAAACTGAAGGCGCGAGCGGCGCTGAAGTGGGTCAGGCCGGCGAAAATGACCCACAAAATGGTTCCCATCACGCCGGCCCACAAGAACTTTGAAATGCGGCCGATGCTGGTGATG